>JAPLPC010000501.1 GCA_026400425.1 Hyphomicrobiales bacterium
GCAGAACGGCCCGCCGGTGAAGGCCATGCTGATCCAGAACACCAATCCGATCACCGTCGCGCCGGAACAGGCGCTGGTGCGGCAGGGTTTTGCCCGCGACGATCTTTTCGTGGCGGTGCATGAGCAGTTCATGACCGAGACGGCGATGATGGCCGATCTCGTGCTGCCGGCCACCATGTTCATGGAGCATGACGATCTCTATTACGGCGGTGGCCATCAGCACATCTCGGTGGGAGCCAAATTGGTCGACGCGCCGGAAGAGGGTCGCTCGAATCACGAGGTGCTGCAGGGCATCGCGGCGCGTCTCGGCGCGACGCATCGCGGCTTCGGCATGACACCGCGCGGCATCATCGACGAGACGCTGAAGAGCAGCGGCCGCGGCACCGTCGATGAACTCGAAGCCGATCTGTGGCGCGACATTCAGCCGGACTATCGCGCGTCGCATTATCTCGACGGTTTCGCCCACGCGGACGGCAAATTTCATTTCAAGGCGGACTGGTCGGCGGTGCCGATCGCCAATGCCGGCCTGATGGGAGACTGGGCCGGAATGCCGGGCTTCCCTGACCATTGGGCGGTCACCGAGGCGGCAGATGCGACGCATCCGTTCCGGCTGGCGACGAGTCCCTCGCGCAGCTTCCTCAATACGAGTTTCAACGAGACGCCGTCATCCCAGGCCCGCGAAGGCGCGCCCACGGTGATGATTCATCCCGTCGATGCCGCCGAACATGGCATTGCGGAGGGCGACGCCGTGACGCTCGGCAATCCGCGCGGCGAAACCACGCTGACCGCGCGCGTCTTCGACGGTGTCCGTCGCGGCGTGTTGATCGCGGAATCGATTCACCCGAACAAATCACATATCGGCGGCCGGGGCATCAACATGCTCACCGGCGGCGAAGCCATCGCCCCCTACGGCGGCGCGCCGTTTCACGACAACAAGGTGTGGGTGAGGAAGGCGTGACACTTCTCCCCGCGAGCGGGGAGAAGTTCAACATTCATCGCGCATCTTCCAGGATCATGTCCGACGCTTTTTCCGCGATCATGATCACCGGCGCGTTGGTGTTGCCCGACATCAAATCGGGCATGATCGACGCATCGATGACGCGCAGCCCTTCGATGCCCCGCACGCGCAGCCGCTGATCCACCACCGCGCGTGCATCGCTGCCCATTCGGCAGGTCGAGGTCGGATGATAGACGGTGCTGCCGCGCTCGCGGCAGTAAGCCAGCCACTGCTCGTCGCTGACGATGCCCGGACCAGGTTCGACCTCCTTGGCGATGAACGGCTTCATCGCCGGCGCATTCAGAATGTTGCGTAGGATCTTCAACCCTTCGACATTGGCCGTGCGGTCCGTCTCCGTCGCCAGATAATTGATGCGGATCGCCGGCGGCACCGACGGATCGGCACTCTTGATGCGCAGCGAGCCACGGCTTTCCGGTCGCAACTGACACACCGAAGCCGAGAAGCCGGAGAACGGATGCAGCTTTTCGCCCATCTTGTCGGTGGAGAACGGCAGGAAGTGGATCTGGATATCCGGCGACGCCATCCGCGGATCGGTCTTGAAGAATGCACCGGTGGTGCCGGCCGCATAAGTCAGCGGTCCGGTGCGGAACGCCGCATAACGCATGCCCATCATCATTCTGCGGCCGGGATGATTGACGAAATCGTTGAGCGTGATCTTTTGCGTGCACTCCATTACCATGCGGACCTGCATGTGATCCTGCAAATCGCTGCCGACACCGGGCGCATCGAGCACCACGTCGATGCCATGCTCTTTCAATAGATCAGCGGGACCGACGCCAGACAGTTGCAACAGTTGCGGCGAGTTGTAAGCACCGCTGCAGACCAGCACCTCGCGCCGCGCCATCGCGATACGAACGGCATTGCGTTGCTTGAATTCGACGCCGATCGCGCGCTTGCCTTCAAACAGCAGGCGCTGTGCCGGCGCTTCGGTTTCGACGCGCAGATTGCCATGCCCATTTTTCAGAGCCGGCCGCAAATAGGCGCGCGCCGTGGAGGCGCGGCGGCCGCCGAGCGTCGTGGTCTGAAACCAGCCCGCGCCTTCCTGCGTCGCGCCATTGAAATCCTTGTTGACGGGAATGCCGGTCTGCGCCGACGCGGCGATAAAGGCCTCCGACAGCGGATCGGGGCAGCGCGAATCGGTTACCGGCAGCGGCCCGCCGACGCCATGATACGCGTCCGATCCACGCTCCTGATTCTCGGCCTTCTTGAAGTAGGGCAACACATCGTCATAGCCCCAGCCAGTGTTGCCGAGTTGGCGCCAGCGGTCGTAATCCTCGTGCTGGCCGCGCACATAGAGCAATCCGTTGATCGAGCTGGAGCCACCGAGCACCTTGCCGCGCGGCTGGAACACCTTGCGGTTGTTGAGACCGGGTTCGGGCTCGGTCTCATACATCCAGTTGACGGATTTTTCCTTGAACAGCTTGCCGTAGCCGAGCGGAACGTGAATCCAGATGTTGCGATCCCGCGGTCCGGCTTCGAGCAGCAGCACCGAATATTTGCCCGATGCAGACAACCGATTGGCGAGCACGCACCCGGCCGAGCCGGCACCCACGATAACGTAATCGGCCTCGATGGCATCTGACGGCGCCCGCGCTGCCGGAATTCTAACGCTCATGTTTCCCCCGCATGGTTTTCAGCGAGTGAAACAGAAACGGCGGGGATGTAAATGGCCGCGCCCGGAAGCATGGCGGGCATGCGTTGGTCCTTCTCACACGCAAGCGGGGAGAAGGTGAAGGAAGCCTCAGCGATAGCGCGCGATCGCCAGCGCGCTGACATCGAGATCCGGTGTCTTGCCGGAGATCTGATCGGACACGACGCGCGCGGTGCCGCAGGCCATCGTCCAGCCCAGCGTACCGTGGCCCGTGTTGAGATGCAGATTACCGACCTTCGTCGGCCCGACGATCGGCGGGCCATCCGGCGTCATCGGACGTAGCCCGCTCCAGAACGTCGATTGCGCGAGATCGCCCGCCTTCGGGAACAGATCGGTCAGCGACTTGTCGAGCGGCAGGCGGCGCGGCGCGGTCGGCTGCGGCGTGTAATTGCCGACCTCGGCAGTGCCGCCGACGCGGATGCGATCGCCGAGACGGGTGATAGCCACCTTGTAGCTCTCGTCCATCACGGTGGATTCCGGCGCCACGCTGGCATCGGTGATCGGCACCGTGAGCGAATAGCCCTTCACCGGATAGACCGGCGCATCGATGCCGAGCGGGCGCAGCAACAGCGGCGAGAAACTGCCGAGTGCCATCACATATTGATCGGCCGTGAACAGGCATTTGTCCGTCGTCACCTGCGCGACACGGCCACCGGTGACATCCAGCGACTTGATCGTGGTCTCATAGATGAACTTCACGCCGAGACCGACCGCGATCTTCTCCAGCGCCTGGGTGAACAGATGGCAGTCACCTGTCTCGTCGTCCGGCAGACGCAAGCCGCCGACGAACAGATCCTGCACGCCGGCGAGACCCGGCTCGTATTGCACGCAGCCGGCCTTATCGAGCACCTGATAGGGAACGCCATACTGCTTGAGGATCTCGATATCGCTGCCGGCGCCATCGAGCTGCGACTGCTTGCGAAACAGCTGCAGCGTGCCCTGGCTGCGCTCGTCATAGGCGATGCCGGTGTCGGCCCGCAGCGCGCGCAACTGGTCGCGGCTGTATTCGGCGATGCCGACCATGCGCGACTTGTTGAGCGCATAACGGGAGCTGGTGCAATTGCGCAGCATCTGCAGCATCCAACGCCATTGATGTGGATCGGCCTGCGGGCGCACCACCAGCGGGCCATATTTGTCCATGATCCATCCGAGCGCCTTCTTCGGCACGCCCGGTCCGGCCCATGGCGAGGCATAACCCGGCGACACCTCACCGGCATTGCCAAAGCTCGTCTCCAGCGCCGGGCCGGGCTGGCGATCGATCACCGTCACCTCATGGCCGGCCTTGGCGAGATAATAAGACGTGGTGACGCCGATAACGCCGGCGCCGAGAACCAGAACCTTCATAGTGCAATCATCCCAGCACGACCGCGCCAGCGCGTGTCGATCTCCTCAGCGTAAATTCGTTCATAACGGCGGCCGAGCGATGTCAGCATCTCGTAGCCGATGGTGCCGGCCGCCGCAGCGAGATCGTCGATGGTCTGATGGCCGCCGATGATTTCCACTTGCGAACCGCGTGCCAACGCCCCCTCGGGCAATTCACTGCAATCGACGATCAGCGAGTCCATCGAGACCCGCCCTGCCACCGGCAATCGCTTGCCGCGGAAATACACCGCGCCGTTGGCACCGAAGGCGCGCTGCAAGCCGTCAGCATAGCCGATCGCGACTGTCGCCAACCGCGTTGGCCGCGGGGTCTGCAGCGTCCAGCCGTAACCGACATGGGCGCCGGCTTCGACATCACGCACCTGAATGACCTGTGCAGTGAGCCTGATCACCGGCAGCATCGGATTGACCTGACCCGGCATCGGATTGATCCCGTAAAGCGCAGCACCGGGGCGGACTAGATCGTGGTGATAGCCGCCGTCGATGAAAATGCCCGAGGAATTCGCCAGCGATTTGCGGATACCCGGAAATTGCTGCGCCAGCGCAGCAAAGGTCTCGCGCTGATACGCATTGGCCGGATGTTCGGCTTCGTCGGCGCAAGCCAGATGGCTCATCACCAGCGCCACATCGATGCCGACGGGCGGCGCCTCGACGAAATCGGCGATCTCGCGCGGCGTCATGCCGAGCCGTGACATGCCGCTATCGACCTGCACCACCGCAGCCAGCTTTCGCCCGCATTCGCGCGCCTGCTGCGACCACGCCTGCGCCTGATCGCGCGAATTCAGCACCGGCACGAGACCCGCCGCGGCGCAATCGCCCTCACCGTCAAGCGGCAATCCGTTGAGCACATGGATCGTCACATCGCGCGGCAGATGGCGGCGCAATTCGAGGCCCTCGTCGAGATGGGCGACAAAGAACGAGCGGCAGCCGGCTTGATAGAGCGCAGGCGCGATCCGATCCGCGCCGAGCCCGTAGGCATCCGCCTTGACCACGCCTGCACAGGTGACATTGGGCCCGACCTTGCCGGCAAGCAGCCGGTAATTGCGCCCGATCCCCGCCAGGTCGATGGTTAGCACCGCGCCCGCGTGCTGCGCACTGTCATTCACGTCTACTCGCGCCAGCATGACGACCACCCCATCCGAGGACCAACGCGTCACTATCTCACCCTATCCGCGGCGCTTTACGGCGATTTAGGCCAGTGATACTCTCTGAGACGCTGAATTTTAACGATTTTGGCCGATATATTAGCGAATTCCTGCATCCCGAGTCATCATGTCCGCCGACCTCGATTCCATCGACCGAAAGATCCTTCGCGAGATCGTGCAAGATGCGCGGATCAGCCAGATGGCGCTGGCAGAAAAAGTCGGCCTGTCACCCACCGCCTGCACGCGCCGGCTTGGCGCTCTGGAGAAGAAGGGCATCGTCCGCGGCTATGCCGCCGAGATCGACGCGTCAGAACTCGGCTACATGATGACGGTGCATGTCCACATCACCCTCGACAAGCAGAGCGAGGAATTGCTCTCCGCCTTCGAACGCGCCATCGCGCAGTGCCCGGATGTGGTGTCCTGCTATTTGATGTCCGGCAATGACGACTATCTCGTCCATGTGCAGGCGCGCGACATGCAGGACTATGAGCGCATCCACAAACAACATTTGTCGCGCATGCCCGGCGTCTCACGGCTGCATTCGAGCTTTGCGATGCGGACGGTCGTGAAGCGCGGCGTGTCGCTGTCGGCGCTGAAGGGATGACTTTCTCACCTCGCCCCGCTTGCGGGGAGAGGTCGGCGCCCGCATGCGAAGCTTAAGGGCGTCGGGTGAGGGGGCTCTCTATTTGCTCCGACGCTGTGGAAAGTCCCCCTCATCCGTCGCCGCTTCGCGTCGCCACCTTCTCCCCGCAAACGGGGAGAAGGAAGAAGCTACGGATGCAGCCCCGGCGCCTCTTGGCCAGTGCGCTCGACATATTCGTTATAACCGCCGCCATATTGATGGATGCCGTCCGGCGTCAGCTCGAGCACGCGGTTCGACAGCGCGGCGAGAAAATGCCGGTCATGCGAGACGAACAGCATGGTGCCTTCGAAATCCGCCAAAGCCTTGATCAGCATTTCCTTGGTGGCCATGTCGAGATGGTTGGTAGGCTCGTCGAGCACCAAGAAGTTCGGCGGATCGAACAGCATCTTGGCCATTACGAGGCGCGCCTTCTCGCCGCCCGACAACACGCGGCAGCGCTTCTCGACGTCATCGCCGGAGAAGCCGAAGCAGCCGGCCAGCGCGCGCAAGGTGCCCTGCCCCGCTTGCGGAAACGTGTCTTCTAGGTTCTGGAAAATGGTGCGCTCGCCGTCGAGCAGGTCCATCGCATGCTGGGCGAAATAGCCCATCTTGACGCTGCCGCCGATGGTCACTGAGCCGGTGTCGGGCTCGGCGGAGCCGGCGACCAGCTTCAACAACGTCGACTTGCCGGCGCCGTTGATGCCCATGATGGCCCAGCGCTCCTTGCGACGAACCATGAAGTCGAAACCTTCATAGATCACCTTGCTGCCATAGGCCTTGTGGATTCCCTTCAGGCTGGCAACGTCTTCGCCCGAACGCGGCGCCGGGAGGAAATCGAACGACACGACTTCACGGCGCTTCGGCGGCTCGACGCGCTCGATCTTGTCGAGCTTTTTGACGCGGCTCTGCACCTGCGCAGCATGCGAGGCGCGCGCCTTGAAACGCTCGATGAACTTGATCTCTTTCGACAGCATCGCTTGCTGGCGCTCGAACTGCGCCTGCTGCTGCTTCTCGTTCATGGCGCGCTGCGCCTCATAGAACTCGTAGTCGCCGGAATAGGAATTCAGCGAGCCGCCATCGATCTCCATGATCTTGGTGACGATGCGGTTCATGAATTCGCGGTCATGCGAAGTCATGAGCAGCGCGCCCTCGTAACCCTTGAGGAAGCCTTCGAGCCAGATCAGGCTTTCCAAGTCCAAGTGGTTCGACGGTTCGTCGAGCAGCATCACGTCCGGGCGCATCAACAGAATGCGCGCCAGCGCCACGCGCATCTTCCAGCCGCCGGACAATTTGCCGACATCGCCGTCCATCATCTCCTGCGAGAACGACAGACCCGCCAGCACTTCGCGCGCGCGGCCTTCCAGCGCGTAGCCGTCGAGCTCCTCGAACCGCGCCTGCACTTCGCCATAGCGGGTGATGATCTCGTCCATCCGGTCGGCCTGATCCGGATCGGCCATCGCCGCCTCCAGCTCCTTCAACTCGGTGCCGACGACGCTGACCGGGCCGGCGCCCTCCATCACCTCGGCGGTGGCGCTGCGGCCGGACATTTCGCCGACATCCTGGCTGAAATAGCCGATGGTCACGCCGCGCTCGACCACGACCTGGCCTTCGTCGGGCTGCTCACGGCCGGTGACCAGCCGAAACAAAGTCGTCTTGCCGGAACCGTTGGGGCCGACAAGGCCGATCTTCTCGCCCTTCAGCAGCGCGCCGGCGGCTTCGATGAAGACGATCTGATGACCGTTCTGCTTGCTGATATTATCGAGGCGGATCATGGCGTAGGGGCTCACGGGGCGGACGCGGAAAGCCTCGCAATAAGGCATCGGGCCAGCCTGCGAAAGGAGATTTTGCGCTGCAAACGCCGGATCAGCCGGTAAGCTGTGCGGGCAGAATCGCAATCAGGGGGCCCCAATGACGCAGACGATCCAGCCGACGCCGCAAACCGTCCATTGGGGTTATTTCGACGCCAAGCAGCCGCCGATCGCCACCATCGCGCCCGGCGACACCGTCATCATGACCAGCGTCAGCGGCACCCGCGACCACCTGCCCACGACCCCAGGCATGACGCCGCGCCCGGAATTGCTGGCCATCATCGACGCCGTGAAGCCCGATCTCGGGCCGCATATCCTCACTGGCCCGGTCGCCGTGAACGGCGCCGAGCCCGGCGACGCGCTGCGGATCGAAATTCAGGACGTCCAGCTTGCCGATGACTGGGGTTACATGCTGTTCCGGCCGGGCATGGGCACGCTGCCAAACGATTTCGACTATTTCCGTCGAGTCCATATCGGACTCGATCGCGCCAACAACATCGTCAAGACGCCATGGGGCATCACGCTGCAGGCGCAGCCATTCTTCGGCGTGATGGGCACGGCGCCAAAGCCCGAGGTTGGCCGTGCTTCCTCGACCATGCCGTCGCATTTCGGCGGCAACATCGACAACAAGGAGCTGGGTGCCGGCAGCGTTTTGTATCTGCCAGTCTGGGCCAAAGGTGGGCTGTTCTCCTGCGGCGACGGCCATGCCGTGCAGGGCGACGGTGAAGTCTGCGTCACCGCGGTCGAAACCGGCCTCACCGGCACCTTCAAGATCGATCTGGTGAAGAATGCACAGCTCGAGGCGCCCTATGCGATCACCTGATCACCATGGCCTTCGATGGTGATTTGGACGAAGCCGCGCGGATCGCGCTGCGCCGGATGATTGCGATGGTGGCCGCGCGCACCACCCTATCGGCCGAGGACGCCTATATGCTCTGCAGCCTCGCCGCCGACGTCCGCGTCACCCAGCTGGTCAATCTGGAGAAGGGCATCCATGTGATGATGCCGCACGAGGTCATTGCCCAGGCGGCCGCAAAATAATCTGCAACGGGTAGGGAACGCCGGACGATCATCCGCGTTATGCGCGCGAATGACTTTTGGCGGATCTGATGCCTTGGCTGCTTTATCTTCCCACCCGTGAACTCGCCGACGCCGTGCTGGCGCCGAATGCCGGCACTACCAACGCAGTGGTCGAGGTGAGCGGCAACTGGGAGGAGATGCGTCATGATGACGACTACAGTTTCCCGCTGCAGCCGGTCGCCGCAGCTGTAGAAGAGCCGGTCTATGGATGAGGTTTCGCCTCTCATGAGCGTCACTGACGCGATGCGGGATCGGCAGCAGATG
>JAPLPC010000306.1:0-1747 GCA_026400425.1 Hyphomicrobiales bacterium
GCCGCTGGCCATGTGGCACCAGGTGCAGAACCTGTTCGGCGGGACCGCACCCCTCTCGACGGAGCAGTTCAAGCTGCCCAAGGTCGATTGGGTGCAACCGACCATCGAGTTCCTCACCCCGACCTTCACCGAATTCCTGCTGTTCTTCGTGACGCTCGTTCTGTTCATTGTCAGCTGGAAGGATCTGCGCCGCGCATTGATCATGAACTTCAGCGATCATGAATGGCGGCTGCGGACCCTGCGCATTCTCAACGCTATCGAAACCAGGCTCGGCGACTACTTGCTGATGGTGACGATGATCAATTTCGGGGTGGGAATCGGCACCGGCATCATCTGCGCGCTGACCAACATGCCAAACCCCGCCGGCCTCGGCGCGCTGGCGGCAGCGCTCAATTTCTTTCCGATCATCGGCCCTATCGTCACTTTCGTGGTGCTGGTCGTCGTCGGCATCATCAGTGCCGCGACCCTCAGTGCGGGATTGGTCGCGGCCGCATTGTTCGTGGGCCTGACCTTCGTGGAAGGCCACTTCATTACGCCCACCATCATTGGTCGCAGGCTGCAGCTGAACGCACTGGCCGTATTCCTCGGCCTCGCGTTCTGGACCTGGCTATGGGGCCCGATGGGCGGTTTCCTGGCAGCCCCCATCCTGATCGTGGGGCTCATTCTGAAGGAGCATTTGATGCCGCTCAATTCGCCTCAGCTGCCGCAGGAGTAATCCGCGGAAGCGTTTTGGAACTTACGATCCAGCCGGGCGTTTCTGCTGCAATTCGTTGCTTGTTTCTGAGGAGCCTCGCATGGTGATGACGACGCCCTGAGTGGATTGAAGAAGCCCAGCCAAGCCAATATCAGCCGCCTGCAGAAGGACCTTACTGCCGTGAAAAATGATGTCTCAGCGCTCGCCGAACAGATCTCCGACGCCCTCAATGCGTTCACCGGCCAGGCCGGCAACCAGGCCCGTCGCGGCGCCAAGCAGGCCCGCTCCCGCGCGGACGACCTGATGTCCGATCTGCAGGATCGCGGCAGCTCGGTCTACGATGATCTGCGCGAGCGCGGCAGCTCCATGTACGAGGATCTGCGCGAGCGTGGTAGCGCCGCCTATGATGCCGCCTCGTCCATGGAAGAGTCGCTCGAAGACGCCATTACTCATCGTCCGATAGCTAGCGTCGGTCTCGCGCTCGGGCTCGGCTTGCTCATCGGCATGGCCTGTCGCCGCTAAGCACGTTTTCAATCATTCGGCGACAATACACTGGCGGCACCGCAAGGTACCGCCGGTTTTGTTTGTGACACGGCAGTGCAAGCGGGGATAACCAATGTTGCAGCGTTATATCGACGATCTCAAACACAGCACGGGCGTGAGTATGCGGATGGCATCGCTCATCGCCTTGGCGGGCCTTGCCGGAACGGTCGCGCTGGGTTTTGCGTGCGCCGCGATCTTTATCGCCATGTTGCGGCAGTACGGTGCGATCGAAGCTTGCCTGGCCATTGCCGGCGTCTTCACGGTCGTGGCCGTCATGTTCGCGCTGATCTATGCTCAGAAGCAGCAACGAGCCCGCGAACGTGCTGCGGCTGCAGCCCGCGCCGCCGCTCGGGCGGCCGCCAACGCGCCGAAGATCGATCCCATGATGATCGCCACGGGGATCCAAGTCGCGCGTGCGGTAGGTTTGAAAAAGCTGATCCCGTTGCTGGCCGTGGCCGGGGTGGCGATCGGCTATTTTGTGAGCCGGGGCAGCAATGGCGACGATGACGC
>JAPLPC010000306.1:1776-11975 GCA_026400425.1 Hyphomicrobiales bacterium
GGGATTGAGCCAACAGCGTCGCTAGGCATGCTTCAGGTCACGCACCGACCCGGCTGAAGGGACCTCGCCACCTCGGTGAGCATGCTCACCGGCGGCTCACAGGCCACGGTCCTGCGGGGTTTGTTTTCGATGGGGATAGCCTTGGTGCTGACCGGCCTATCCGGCTGCGCCTTGGTCGGCTGGCCTGCCATACGCAGCAGCACTGAGGTGTCGGTCAAGCCGTGCACCTTGAATGAGAGCGTCTGGCCGTCGTTCAATGTTGCCGGAGTGGTATCACGATCGGATTTGGCGGTTCGGTTGACCACGGGCTCGAACGCCACGGCCGGTATGGCAACATCCCGGGCGGACAGCGTGCCGCGAAGGCTGCTGCCGGACAGGTCGTTGCCCGATGCGTACTGGATCGCGCCGAACATCGCCGCACCGCTCGCCAAACCGACGAAAAGACTGGACATCCTGGACATTACAGCCTCGCTCCGACGTTCCGAACCATGTCCACGTCTGCACGTGGCGTTCTGGCATTAGAACGTCGGTCAAGCCCCCAGGTTCACAATCGCCGATCACTTAACTGTGCTTTAATTATTCTGCTGTCGCCGGAACGCTTTTCCGCCTGCCGAGTCATATGAGCAGCCGGTCGTCCCCCTGCCCCAAGATCGGTGACGCGAGGCGTAGCCGTGGTGATGCCGGCTGCGCCTCGCATTTTTTTGCCTGCAGTCCCGCTGCCTTCGGCAGCTCAGCGATAACCCATCGCGTAGCGAAGATGCACCGCGCCGCCGTCGAGCACGTTGCAGCCGAGCAAATTCATGGCTTCCACGGGCGCGCATTGATCTTCTCCCGCCTCCTTTGAATCGAACACGCTTGGCGCACCTTTGGCACCGTCCACGGCCGGGCAGATTACCACATGCAGTTCGTCAATGAGGCCGGCACGCAGAAATGTGCCATTGGTAGTGCCGCCCCCCTCCACCAGCAGGCGCTCGACGCCAAGTTCGCGTGCCAGGATCTCGACCGTGAGAGCGAGATCGATGTCGGATTTCCCAGCAAAGACGTAGGACACGCCTTCGCTGCGCAAGCCGGCGAGATGGGCATCGGAGACGGCCTCGGTGAGCACCACGACGATCGGATCGCCGCCGATGTCGGCGCGACCCCAGGCGATCTTGCCATGGGCATCGAGCACGACGCCGTAAGCATCGGCATCGCGCCTGGCGAACCAGGGCTCGCGCGGGAAGCGCTGGTCGCTGGTCGGCGGGTAGCCGCTGCCTTTGGCGAACTCCGCGCCGGTGGCACGGCCGATGATCCAGGCATCGCCTTCAAGCGTGTCGTGAACGCGTTCGAACACATCGCCGGATTTGGATTGCGGACGCCAGCGACTGTGCAGGGTGCGGCCGTCCACGCTGGAGACCATGAGGCAGACAATATGCGGTTTCATGACAGACCTTTCATTGATGCGGCGACAACGCCCAGCGACGGCGGCCGTTTCAGTTCTGAGGTCGCCAGTAGATCGCGCCTGCGGCTAATTCGCCCGACTGTTCCGCTTGTTCATGGGCGCGGCGCTCGCTAGCCTCATGGCGTGGAGACCGCAGCAAAGACTGCGGCTGCACGCTTCGCGCTGCAATGCAGAACGAAGCCAATAATAATAACAAACAGGGAGAACCAAGATGAGCAAGGCGATCACGCGTCGAACATCATTGTTGCTCGGCGCATCCGCAGTCCTCGCACCGACTTTACTCCGTGCCCAGACGACGCTTCCCGACAAACCCATTCGCCTGTTGATCGGCTTTCCGGCCGGCGGCGGCAGCGACGTGATGGCACGGCTCATCGCCGAGCCGTTGCGTCAACGCAGCGGGCGCAACATCGTCATCGAGAACAAGGTCGGCGCATCCGGCACCCTGGCAGGTGCCGCGCTCAAGACCAGTCCGCCGGATGGCAGCGTGATCTGCTTCATGCCCTCGGCGACCGTGATGCAGAAGCTCTCGATGGTGGCCGTGCCGTTCGATCCGCAGGCCGACATGGCGCCCATCACTATGGCCGGCACGCTGCAGACGGTCTATTGCGTGTCCCCGACCATCGGCGTCAACACGCTGGCAGAGTATGTCGAATGGTTGAAGAAGAATCCGACGCGGGCGTCGTTCGGCTCCACCGCGATGGGATCGAGCACGCATTTTTTCGGACTGATGATCGGTCAGGCGATCGGTCGTCCGCTCGAGGCCGTTGCCTATCGCGGCGCAGCACCACTGGCTTCGGACCTGCAAGGCGGCCACATCACCGGCGGATGCGGCTCGATTACCGACTTCATCGATCACCACCGCAATGGCGTCGTCAAAATCCTGGTGACATCGGGCAGCCAGCCCCCTGCATCGGCGCCTGACCTGCCCACCGGCGCCAGCCTCGGCTTCAAGGATCTGCAGCTTTCAGGCTGGTACGCGTTCTTTGCGCCGGCAGGGACGCCGTCAAACGTCGTCGAAGCATGGGGCAAAGAATTGCGCCCGGTGCTGGAGCTACCGGAGATCAAGAGGCGGCTCGCCGAGCTCGGGCTCGAGGTCGGCACATCGAGCCCCCAGGAATTCGCCGAACGCCTGAACCGCGACATGACGCAGTGGCAGAAAGTGATGGATTCGGTCGGCTACAAGCCGACGTGATTGGTGGACAAGTAGGATGGGCAAAGCGCAGCGTGCCCACCGGCGCGATCGACATGAAACGCTTTCGACAAAAAATAAGGTGGGCATGGCGCAAGTGCGCCTTTGCCCACCTTACAGATTTGTCCGCTCTTACGTCGCGCTAGGGCGGTTCTTCGAATTGCGCTGGAAGAACAATGCCTGGCTTGCCACCGCCGACACCATCGCGGGCTGGAACGGCTTGGAAATGAGGAACGCCGGCTCGGGACGCTCGCCGGTGAGGAAGCGTTCGGGATAGGCGGTGATGAACACCACCGGCACCTGGAAGGTGCGCAGCAACTCGTTCACCGCATCGAGACCCGAGGATCCGTCGGCGAGCTGAATGTCGGCCAAGATCAGGCCGGGCTTCTTGTTCTGCGCCAGCGCAATCGCATCGGAATGCGTGCGTGCGACGCCGATGACGTTATGGCCCAGATTCTTGACCAGGCTTTCGAGATCCATTGCGATGAATGTCTCGTCTTCGATGATCAGGACGTCCGTGGCAATTTCCGCGGCCATTTCGCGGCCTGCGGTGTCGGCCAGGCCGCGCACGTCGGTGACGTCGGCGTCAAGAATGAAAGCGACTTCCTCTTCCGAAAACCCTTCGAGCGACAGCAGCAGAAATGCCTGACGCGGTAACGGCGTGATGCTGGAAATGCGTTTTTCCGAGGCCTGCACCGGCACCACCTCGGAGTCGTCGTTCATCGCCACCGAATTCCAGATCTGGGTGAAGAGACGAAACAGCCCGGCGCGCGGTCCATGACGTTCATCCAGCAACGACGCATCCTGCAGCAGCGCTTCCAGCATGGCGCCGACATAGGCGTCGCCCGAGGCCTGGTTACCCGTCAACGCACGGGCATAGCGCCGCAACAAAGGCAAATGTTCAGCAACAAGCTGTGATCGGGACATCCCCACTCCAATCCTAATTTTGATGCGCAGTCCTGGCCGCAACGACGGACAAGTTTAACCGGCATATGCCCCCGGCGCCTCAATTAGACTGTCTACGCCGGCCTCGGATAAAAGTTCCATCGCTCCGGAACTTTAAGCGACGGTCTCCGTTAGCAGAACAAGAAACGCCGCAAAGGCTTCAAAAATCAAGAAAATTTCTCAACACCAGGGGCGAGTTCTTCTGGGGAATGTGGAACGGGTCATGAAAGATGTGAAGCCTAAGGGCGGATTGAACGCCGAAATCCAATCCCGGATCGGGCATCAGCTTCGTGCGATGTATGACGACGTCGTGCGGCAGGGGGTGCCCGACCGGTTCGCCGATATGATCCGCAAATTGGACGGGGCCGATGCCCAGGCCCAACTTGCGACCGAAAACGGCAAAACCGAAGGAGGCGAGTAATGCCTCTCACTGATTCACTCCGCGACGACATTCTGGCGTCTGTGCCGAGCCTGCGTGCGTTCGCCATTTCGCTATCGGGTAACGGCGACCGCGCCGACGACCTGGTCCAGGAAACCTTGCTGCGCGCACTGGCGAACATCGACAGTTTCCAGGTCGGATCGAACCTGCCGGCATGGCTCTTCACCATCCTACGTAACCTGTTTCGCTCCGACTATCGCAAGCGGCGGCGCGAAGTGGAAGATGCCGATGGAAGCTATGCGAAGACGCTCAAGACCCAGCCGGCGCAGAACGCGCATCTGGAATTCGAGGAATTCCGGACTGCACTGGAGAAACTGCCGCAGGACCAGCGCGAAGCACTTATTCTCGTTGGCGCGTCGGGCTTCTCCTACGAAGATGCAGCGACCATCTGCGGATGCGCGGTCGGCACCATCAAGAGCCGTGTCAATCGTGCACGCTCCAAGCTCAGCGCGCTGCTTTACGTGGATGGCGCTGAAGACTTCGGCCCCGACGATACCATTCGGGCGGTGATCGGCAATTCGAGCAATTAGCCGCGCTACAGTTGAGCCAATCAGGAACGGTCGCTTCGGCGGCCGTTTTTTTTGTCACAGGACTTGCCGTTCACGCTTGGTGGGCTTGTGGCGTTCGGCGTGATGGTCACGACTGCGATTGGCGTCCATGCGAGCGCAGCGACGCGATCCAAAAGCTGGATCGTTTCTTCGCTTCGCGCAGTGACGGGAGTTTAGCGGATGGGCCGTGCCAGCGAATCCGTGCGGTCGCGTTCGGTCAGATCGATGACGGTCTCCATGGGCGCGGATAGCTCATACACGTAGGAGACGTCGGTAAAATAACGCTTCGCCGTGCCGCCGAGCGCCTCCGGCGCGACCCGCTCCAGCAGCACGATGCCGAAATCGGAGTCGGGGCGTCGGGTGGCTTCGCTGGTGTTGAATTCTTCCCACCGGAAGATGAACCGGCCATCGCCCTCGCCGCCATTGACTTCCCAATGTGCGACGATGTTCGGGTGCTTTCCGACGAGCGACAGTCCTTCGTCGGAATGCGAGGCAAGTTCGAAAAACAGCAGCGCCAGGCTCTGCGCAGCGCGCGCGCTGACGGTGATGTCCGGCCCCTGAGTGACGATCCGATCCGCGTGCGGAATGGCGCGTGGTTCGAACAGGCCCCTCATCGGCACGCCCCGCCACTGGCTCTCGCTGAGCAATGAGACGACATGCGACATCGCGTGGATGCGGCCGATCAGCAGATCGCGAGCGTCGTCCATATCCGTGCCGTGACGCAGCGTGCGCGTCACGATGGACTGGATCACGGCGAGAATGTTCTTCACGCGATGATTGAGTTCGTCGATGACGGCGGTGAGCCGGCGTTCGAAGCCGATGCGGGTATCGACCTCGCGGCGCAGTCGAATGTTGCTGTAGGACACATAGCCCAGCATCCCGCAGATCAGGACCGTGAGCGCAAGGCCGATGCCGCCGACCAGGATCGCCATGCGCCGCGCGCGCACCTCGGTGTCGATCTTCGGATAGTAGCCGAGCGACCAGTCGCGCCCGCCGAAACTCACGGTGCGCAGGATCGCCAGCGGCGGCCGGTTGGCAACCAGCCCGCGCGCCTGGACACGCCCGTCATTGTCGGCGACGATTTCGCCGTCGGGCACGCGCGGATCTCTCAGCGCTACCGAGAACAGAGACATCTCGTCATTGGTCAGCATCAAGGTACCGAGTTCATACGAGAAAGACACGAAGCCGACCGCCGTGTCCGAGCCTTCCGGCACCACCGGCGCAACCAGAACCACACCGAGCGGTCCGTCATCGCGCTGCAATGGCGTGGGATCAGATGCGACCGGGCGCCCTTTCTCGTTGGCACGCGCGATCGTCGGACCCATGCTGCGGGACCGGTTGAGGGCGCGGCCCGCGAAACTCTCGGTCAGCGTATTGCGCGGCTCAAGATCCATCAGCACGTCGAGAGGCTCGCCGCGCTGCGCGGCATCGAGCGGTGTGTCATCGAAGTTGCGGATAGTCGGATGCGTGAAACCCGCCTCGGCGAGGTCGGCGGCGGCGGTGTCGAGTTCGCTCGGCTGCAGGCGCGCGATCCAGCCCGCCAGGACGAAATCGGTCTTGAAGGCATAGATCGACGTGCGCAGCGGCTTCAGCATATTCGCCTTCATCACCGTCGGCGTGCGAAACAGGCCGGCTGCAATGCGCGCTAACAATTCTCGCTCGGTCAGACGCTCCTGCACCAGGCTGGCATGAATATCGACCCCCCGCGCAAGGGCAATATTCTCGATCGCCAGTTCCTGATCGTGCACGCGATAAGCCGCGAAGCCGGACAAGCCGGCTCCGATCAGGGCCAATAAAGCGATAATGAAACCCAGCCGGACCACGCGCCCACTCGGAATGTGAGAAATACTGCCGGTTCAGCGGCCTAGGATGAGGGCAATGTCGACCAACCGCTTTAGTTCCAACGGAATGGAACTTTTTATCACGAAGCGCACCTGCGGCCGCCAGCGACGGCATCCCCGGTCCAACCAGTTGCTCCCGGGTGGAGGTGTGCCGGGCTCGGGGGATCGGGTGAGGCCGCTAGGCGGCGCCGCGGGCTTTGAGGCCGCCCTTGGCCTCGATGAAGGCAATGATGGTGTCGAGCCCGGATTGGGTTTTCATATTCGTCATCACGAATGGCCGGGTGCCGCGCATGCGCTTCGAATCCGTGTCCATCTTGTCCAGCGACGCGCCGACATGGGGCGCGAGATCAATCTTGTTGATCACCAGCAGATCGGAGGGCGTGATACCGGGCCCGCCCTTGGACGGAATCTTGTCGCCGGCGGAGACGTCGATGACGTAGATGGTGAGATCCGCCAGTTCGGGCGAGAAGGTGGCCGCCAGATTATCGCCGCCGGATTCAATCAGCACCAGATCGAGGTCCGGGAATTTGGCGCGCATATCGGCAACCGCAGCGAGATTCATCGAGGCGTCCTCTCGGATCGCGGTATGCGGGCAGCCACCGGTCTCGACGCCGACAATGCGATCCGGCGTCAGCGAGCCGGAGCGCACGGGATATGCGGCATCCCACTTGGTGTAGATGTCATTGGTGATCGCCGCGATGTCGTAGCGCTCGCGCAAAGTCTTGCAGAGCAGGTCCATCAACGCCGTTTTGCCGGAGCCGACCGGACCGCCGATGCCGACGCGCAGAGGACCATGGGAGGTGGACATGTGAAAGGCTCGCTGGGTTGATGAGGGTGAAGGTCATGACCTGAACAGCCGCGTATATTGCGTCTCGTGGCGCATGCTGGCGATGTCGGCACGAAACGTCGCGTTGCCCAGGTCGTCGAGCGATGCGGCCATGGCGCGATGGCCGGTGGCGACCACCACCGGCTCCAGTGCCGCCAACACGCGCTGGCTGTCGGTCTGGCCGAGCGGCACCAGCCGCGCGCCGGCGGAAATCCAGTTCGACACCACCGCATGCAGAAACGCATGCATGGTCGGGGCGAGCGCAATGCCGTGGGCGGCGCCGACGAGGCCGACGGCGACGGGATAGACGATCGGGTGTTCGCAGGCGGCAATGAGCCGCTGCAGCGCTGGATGCGGCCATGCGTTCAGCGAGATCTCGATGAAGGCTTTGCCCTGGGTGGAGGTTTCAAGCAGGCGCTCGCGCGACGGCGCGAAGGCCCCGGCAAGTTCGGCAACCTCGCGCAGACCGGCATCGTCGCCTGCCGAGGCGGCGTGGTGGATATGGGCCAGAAAGACGCCGTCGCAAAATCCGCCACCGTCGGACAGCATGGCGGAGAGCCAGTGCCGCAACGAAGTGGCATCGGTGATGTCGCCGGCCTCGACAGCCCATTCGATGCCGCTGGAATAGGAGAAGGCGCCGACCGGAAACGACGGCGACAGCCACGTCATCAGCCGATACAGCGCCGCGCCCTCGTCGGCAGACAGCGTAACAGTGACCGCAGAAGCGTGGTCGGCCGGCTTACTTGTGGCCATCAGCATGGGAATGCCCGTGATCACCGTGGTCGTGGCCACAGTGTTCGTCGTGGACATGGCCGTGATGGCCATGATCGTGATGGCCGCGCGCGCGCGGCGCTTCGTGCGGGGCTGCATAGGCGCCGCCTTCGGGATCGAACGGCGCCTCGATCTCGATGACGCGCGCGCCGAGGCCGCGCACCATCTCCTCGATGACGTGATCGCGGCGGATGCGCAGGCCCTTTGCCATGATCTGCGTCGGCAGATGGCGGTTGCCGAGATGCCAGGCGAGCCGCACGAGGTGAGCGGGATCGCTGCCTCGAATCTCGATCAGCGGCTCCGGTGCCGCCACCACTTCGACGCGGCGGCCGTCTTCCAGCACCAGCGCATCGCCGCCGCGCAACGCGACGGCGTTTTCGAGATCGAGCAGGAATTCCAGTCCGCGCGTCCCCGTCATCGCCATGCGGCGACGATGGCGATCGTCGAAATCGAGAACGACGGTGTCGATCGCGGCTTCGATCCAGGTGTATTGGCCGATGACGGCAGTCGCGCGGATCATGGGTAGATACTCGTCAAGAGAGATAGATTGCCGTCATTGCGAGGAGCTCTTGCGACGAAGTAATCCAGTCTTTGCTTGTGGCCTTCTGGATTGCTTCGCTTCGCTCGCAATGACGACTGCGTTTAGCGCACGACCACGTCGGCGGGCGTGATGATTTCGATCTTCGGCGGCGCTGCGAAACATTTCACGGCGACGCGGCCGAAGGTCTTCATATGCTCCTGGGTCCGGTGCGGAACCAGCGCCTCGGCATTTTCCCACTGCTCGACGAACACCATGCGGCTCGGATCGGTGACGCTTTCATGCAGATCGTAGGCGATATTGCCGGGCTCCTTGCGGGTGGCTTCGATGCAGGCCTTGGCGGCTTCGATCAATTCGGCGCGGGCTTCGGGTTTCACGGACAGCGTGGCAATCACGTAGATCAAGGGGGTTCTCCCGGTCTTGTTGTTATGGCTGAACATGCCGGGCGGGACATTAGGGCATATCAACCGTCATTGCGAGCGAAGCGAAGCAATCCAGTTCTTGGCTTCTTGGATTGCTTCGATTCGCTCGCAATGATGAGCTAATACATGAAGTAGCGCTGCGCCATCGGCAGCACGTCGGCGGGCTCGCAGGTGAGCAACTCGCCGTCGGCGCGCACTTCATAGGTCTCGGAGTCGACCTCGATATTCGGCGTGGCGTCGTTGTGGATCATGCTCGTCTTTGAGATGCCGCTGCGGACATTTTCCACCGCGTAGAACGCTTTCTGGATGCCGAGTTGCTGCGCCAGGTTGGAGGACGCCGCGGCGCCCGAGGTGAACACCACCGACGACTGCGTCAGCGCGCGGCCGAAGGCGCCGAACATCGGCTGGTAATGCACCGGCTGCGGCGTGGGAATGGACGCGTTGGGATCGCCCATCGGTGCTGCGACGATCGAGCCACCCTTGATGACGAGATCCGGCTTGACGCCGAAAAACGCCGGCGACCACAGCACGAGATCGGCCATCTTGCCCTTTTCCACCGAGCCGATCAGCTTCGACACGCCGTGCGCGATGGCCGGATTGATGGTGTATTTGGCGATGTAGCGCTTGACGCGGAAATTGTCGTTATTGCCGCTGTCCTGCGGCAATGATCCGCGCTGCTTCTTCATCTTGTCGGCGGTCTGCCAGGTGCGGATGGTGACTTCGCCGAGCCGGCCCATCGCCTGCGAATCCGACGACATCATCGAGAGCGCGCCGAGATCGTGCAAAATATCTTCCGCCGCGATCGTCTCCTTGCGGATGCGGCTTTCGGCAAACGCCAGATCTTCCGCAATGGAGGGATCGAGATGGTGGCACACCATCAGCATGTCGAGATGCTCATCGATGGTATTGCGCGTGAACGGCCGCGTCGGGTTGGTCGACGACGGCAGCACGTTCTGGAGGCCGGCGATCTTGATGATATCCGGCGCATGGCCGCCGCCGGCGCCTTCGGTGTGGAAGGCATGGATGGTGCGGCCCTTGAACGCAGCGACGGTGTCCTCGACGAAGCCCGACTCGTTCAGCGTATCGGAATGCAGCATCACCTGGATGTCGTGATCGTCGGCGACGCTGAGGCAGTTGTCGATGGCCGCCGGCGTGGTGCCCCAGTCCTCGTGCAGTTTGAGGCCGATGGCGCCGGCCACGACCTGCTCGCGCAGGGCGCCGGGCAGGCTGGCGTTGCCC
>JAPLPC010000056.1 GCA_026400425.1 Hyphomicrobiales bacterium
GGCGGCGAATTTGGCCGAGCACTGCATCAAGAAAGTGGAAGTGCAGGAATATGCCGAGCTCGGCATGGAAGCGATCTGGAAGATCGAGGTCGAAGACTTCCCGGCCTTCATCATCATCGACGACAAGGGCAATGACTTCTTCAAGGAGTTGAACCTGGGCTGACGTCTCGCCGCGTCAGCCGCGCTTGACGGTTTGGGAGAGCGCCCAGCCTTCCCCCGTCATTGCGAGCGCCGCGAAGCAATCCAGTCCTGCACTCCGTCATTGCGAGCGCAGCGAAGCAATCCAGAAAGCCGGGAACTGGATTGCCGCGTCGCTTCGCTCCTCGCAATGACGGAGAGGGGGGCGTTGCCTCCTGCGGTCACCGTCCCGCCTTGGCTTTCCGTAACCATTCCCCACAACGGAGGTTGCAGCGCTCTTTCACTCTCGCTAGAACAAAAAGAGTACGCGAGAGATGCCCGTGATCGACTTTGCCCTCTACATGCCCGAGGCCACGCTGGCTCTGGCGGCCATTGCCGCGGTGTTCGCGATCGTGGGCGTGATCCTGCTGGCGCGGCGGCCGGTGCCGCTGCAGCGGATGGAGATGGCCGAGCTGCTGCGTGACGAGGGCGATGCCATCCGCTCCGCCGCCGACGGCCAGTTCGGCGCGCTCCGGCAGGAGCTGCTGCAGGCGATCAACCGGCAGCAGGGCGCCGTGACTGATATGATGCTGAAAATGTCCGACCGGCTGCTGCATCAGGTCGATCAATCCCGCGTCGCCCATGCGGACTCCGCGCGCCACCTGCGCGAAGAACTTGGCTCCGGCTTCCAGCGCCTGCGTCAGGGTGTGTCCGATACGCTGGGCGAGATCAGCAACCACCAGAAAGAGCGGCTGGACGCCACCAAGCTGGCGATCGACGAACTGACGCGGACGCAAGGCGCGAGCGGCGAACAGTTGCGGCTGACCGTGGAAGGCCGGCTCGATCAATTGCGCAGCGAGAACGCGGCCGAGTTGGAGAAGGTCCGCATCACCGTCGACGAGAAGCTGCAGACCACGCTGGAAACCCGGCTCAACGAGAATTTCGGGCGCGTCGTCGAACAGCTCAACAAGGCCTATGAGGTGTTCGGCGAGATGCGCAATATCTCCGCCCATGTCGGCGATCTCAAGAATGTGCTCACCAATCCGAAGCTGCGCGGCACGTTCGGCGAAGTGCAGCTGGCGATGTTGCTGCAGGATTTTCTGGCGCCGTCGCAATATGTGAAGGATGCGCAGGTCAAGCCGCATTCGGCCGAGCGCGTCGAATATGCGATCCGGCTGCCGATGCTGGACGGCGAGGACATGCTGCTGCCGGTGGACGCAAAATTTCCGCGCGAGGATCACGAGCACATGCTCGAAGCGCTCGCCGACAACAATACAGAGATGGCCGCGCATTTCCGCAAGGCGCTGGAAAACCGCATCAAGGCCTTCGCCAAGGACATCGCCCGCAAATACATCAACCCGCCGCGCACCACCGAGCGCGCCATTCTGTTTCTGCCGACCGAAAGCCTGTTTGCCGAGGTGCTGCGGATACCGGGCCTGTTCGATTACGTGCAGCGCGAATGCCATGTGATGCTGGCGGGGCCGACGACGTTCGCCGCCATCCTGCATGCGTTTCAGGTCAATCATCGCTCGATGGTGATCGCCGAACGCTCCGGCGACGTGTGGAAGATCCTCAGCGCCGTGCGTACCGAATTCAAGCGTTACAACGACACGGTCGGCAAGGTCGCGCGCCAGCTCAATACCGCTGCGGGATCGGTGGCCGAGCTCGACAAGCGCAGCCGCATGATGGACCGCGCATTGCGCGATGTCGCCGTGATGCCCGACGACGGCCGCGCGGCCAAACTGCTGGGTCTCAACGAAGCGCTGCCGGATGACGGCGACGACGATATGATCAGGGCCATCGGCGGAACCATGCAGGATACGCTCCTGGAAGAAGACGCGCCGGCGCTGGATTGACGCCATGATCGCCATCGGTCTCGACGGTTGTCGCAATGGCTGGGTCGCCGTCACCATCGATGGCGATCGCCGCGACATTGCATTTCCAGCGAACATGTCCTGGCTCGCATCGCAGCGCTTCGATCGCGCCGCCATCGATATTCCCATCGGCATGACCGTCGACGGCGACCGGCTATGCGATCGTCTGGCGCGCGCAAAACTGTCGCCGCACGGATCTCGCGTGTTCTCCGGCGCGCGGCGCTGGTTGTGGGAGGAGTTTCGCGATTCCGCCTCTGCCAATGACGAGGCGCTGCGCCGCAGCCAGACCCGCGTGTCGCTGCAGCTCTGGCATATCGGCGCCAAGATCATGGAGGTCGATGCATTCGCGCGGAATCATCGCCATCTCGATCTGCGCGAGTCACATCCGGAACTCGTCTTCCTGCGCCTCAATGCCGGCACGCCGCTGCCGTCGAAACATACGGACGCGGGGCTTGCGCTAAGACGCCAGCTCCTGCTCGACAACGGCTTCACCGATCTGGATGCGTGGCTCTCCATCCAGCGTCGCCGCACCGGCGCCAAACGCGACGATGTCCTCGACGCCTGCGCCGTCGCACTTGCGGCACGCGATGCCGCCAGTAGTCTGCCCGACGGTGATACGATTCGAGATGCCTGCGGATTGCCGATGCAGATCTGGTTCTGACTCGACAAAACGCGACTCAGGCGCGCAGCATTAGCAGTGCCTTAACTACGATCCGCCGGACTCGATTCTGCCCGAACTCGCAAGCCTGTTCGTAAAAAAGAAAAGCGGTGACGAAGGCGCAGCATGATCGATGCTTTGAGAATGAATGTGACCGTGGTGGCACTGCTGGCCGCAGCGAGTGCGATCAACGGCGTGATGTTCTATCACTATCTCTAGAAACGCTGTGGCGCCGCCCCGGCGGCACGCAGGCGCCGCGCGACCAGCACGCGGAAGCTGACATACTGAATCGCAAAGGCTGCGATCTTGGCGCCGATCAGCACCACCGTCACATAGAACGTCCATAGTTTCATGTCGCCGCTGAGCGCGACCCCGATGGTGCCGACGCCGAGCGCGAACATCAGGGCAGCCCATGCATAGCCGGCCACCGTCACATATTCCGGGATGGTCTCGCTGACGATCGGCGGCATATAGCGCAGCATCCAGCCTCGGCGCAGCATGATGGCCCCGATCGCGAAATGGCCGATGCTGGGTTTCGCCAGCACGAAGCGCGGATCGTTGGTGAGCAGCGTCGCGCCGCCGAGCACCACCACCAGCGCCAGGCTGGCATAGGTCATCAGATCGAGCTGCTCTCCCTTGATTCGTGCGCGGATGAATTGCGCGGCGGCGCCGGCGATGGCCACGCAGGTGGCCAGCATGACATTGCCGGTGATCAGATAGAGCAGCAGGAAAAGGATGGTGGAGAAAAAATCCTGGCCGAGCTTGGCGAACACATCTTTCATTGCGATCTCCATGTGGTGCGTGCCATCGGTGCGGTCAGGACTCTAGCGCCGGAATTTGCGCAGCGGCATATTTTGCGCGTCGATATTGTGGATACCATCGCGTGAAGTACAGCGCCGCGTTGCGGGCGGCGAAGGCGGTGGCGAAGCCGATCCACAGCGGCGATCCCGGGACGAACAGCACCAGCATGTCGGCCAGCAGCATCAGCACGAATGCGCATGTCCACGCCCATGTGATCACGTAATTGGCGGTGAGGAAGCCCGGCAGTTTCATGGTTTCGGCATCGACGTGCTCGCGGGCATATTGCAACGTGAAGGGCGAGCGGATCAGGATTGACAGCAGCGCGATCGCCAGTACGCCGAGATCGACCATCAGATGCAGCGCCGCATGGCTCCAACTGCCGTCGATCCAAGTGACATAGGCGCCGATGCCGGCGAACAACAGCGCTGATCCGGCCGTCAGCATCTTGACCGACTGGCCGCGCGCGACGCCCCACACAACGATGCCGAGCGCCAGCGCGGCTGCACCGAACAGGCTGGTGGCGGCGGAGGCGATCATCATCAGGCCTGTAAAGGCGCCGAACGGGGCAAGGATGAGAAAGGTGGCCATGGCGCTGTCCGATCCGGTTGCTCATATCTTTACACTGTAAAGATGTGTTTAGGCGTGGTGCCGGCTCCCGTCAAGCGAAATCTTTACACTGTCAAAATGCTTGCTATAAGCGGCCATGGTCAAATCACACCGCTCCAAGCCCGTGCGCGCGTTGCCCCCCGCCCGCAGCAATCCGGCGACCGACAGGCCGGCCGCTGACAGGCCTGCCGCCAACAAGCCGCGCCACGCCAAAACGGCCGACAGCCCGGCCGCCGCCGCATCTCCCTATCATCACGGCGACTTGCGTGATGCCTTGCTGAAAGCCGCGCAGGTCGTGCTGGAGCGCGATGGATTGTCCGGCCTGACCTTGCGGGCGGTGGCGCGGGAAGCCGGCGAATGCGGAGACGGACTCTTGAGCGAACTCGCCGCCGTCGGCTTTCGCGGCTTCAATGCCAGTCTCTCGGCCGCCGGTACTCACGGCATCACCATGCCCGAACGCTCGCTGGCCCGTGCCCGTGCCTATCTCGCTTATGCGCGCGCGCAGCCCGGCATGTATCAGCTGATGTTTCGCACCGAGCGGCTGGACATGAACAGGCCCGCGTTGAAGGAGGCCAGCAACACCTCCTTCGCAAGCCTCGCCCAGGTGGTCGGCATCGTCCATACCGGCGATGTCGCGACCGATGCCTTGTCGATGATGCAGGCGGCGCAGATCGCACGCACCTGGTCGCTGGCGCATGGTTTTACCATGCTCGTGCTGGCCGGGCGGCTGGACTACATGCTCGATCGTCTGCCCGGCAAGCCGGATGCAGAAGTGCTGTTCGTGGAGATGCTGAAGATCAGCGTCACGCCTGCGCGATAGCGGACGGAAACTCTTTGTGGTGATGTGCGTTGCCCGCTCATCATGGCAAGCGCCGGCAAGACGTCCAAGCATCTCACACCAGCGAAGAAGGCCAAAGCCAAGGCGCGCGCCAAACGCGCTGGCCGGCCCTATCCCAATCTGGTGGACAATATGAGCGTCGCCAAATCGGCCAAGAAGAAGTCGACCAAGAAGGCGACCAAGAAAACGGTAAAGAAGACAACCAAGAAGACGGCGAGCAAACCAGCCAAGAAGACCAACAAGACAACGACCAAGAAAACGACCAACAAAACCGCTTCGAAGAAGTCCGCGCGCAAGACCGCGAAGAAAGCGTCCAGGAAGAAAGCTTCCAAAAAGAAGGCCGCCAAGAAAGTAGCCGTACCGAAAGCCGAGAAAGACCCCAAGGGCGGTCTCACAGCCAAGGGGCGAGAGGCGTTTGCAAAGCGCGACGGGGCGCATCTCAAGCCCGGCGTGACCAAGAAGACATCCGAGAGGCCCATGCCTGGGGCGAGCCGGTGCCGAAGACCGTCGCAGCGGCACGGAAAATTGCAGCGAAGGGCGAGCGCCTCCTTGACCGGTATCACAAGCTCAAGAAAGACGCCTGACGCTGCGGTCATGCACAGGGGCAGTCAGTGGCCCGCTGGCATGGCCCACGGAATCGATCTAGAAGGTGTGATCATTCCTTCAGTCGTGCCAGTACCCGCCCCATGCCAACGTCCCTCGCCAGCAAGCCCTATCGGATCGGTCGCTCGAAAACGGGGCTTGGCCTGTTCGCCACCCAGCCGATCAAGAAGGGCGTAAAGATCGTCGAGTATTTCGGTCCGCTGCTGGATTCAAAGAACGAGAAGCACGACGCGATCGAGAACAAATATCTGTTCCAGATCAGCAAGCGCTGGACCGTCGATGGCTCGGTCCGCAAGAACATCGCGCGCTACATCAATCATGCCTGCAAGCCGAACGCCGAGTCCGACGTCAATCCGGCGAAGAAGAAGATCATCATCCGCTCGATCAAGAAGATCGAGCCGGGCGAGGAGATCAACTACGATTACGGCACGGAATATTTCAAAGAATACCTGAAGCCGATCGGCTGCAAATGCGACGCCTGCGAAGCCAAGCGCAAGAAGAAGCGCGCCAAGCTTCGCGCTGAGAAGCTCAAGGCCAAGCAGAAGGCCGAGCGCAAGGAAGCCAAGCAGGCCGAGAAAGCCAAGCGCAAGAAAGACAAGGCGAAAGCCAGGAAGGCTGACGTCAAGAAGGCGCTGAAGAAAGCGCCGAAGGCGTCTGCAAAGAAGGCCAAGTCCAGCAAGGCCAAGTCCAGCAAAGCCAAAGCCAGCAAGGCCAAAGCCAGCAAGGCCAAGTCAAAGAAGTCGTAACTCGCTTCGGTTTTCCGCACCGGACACCGTGATGCCCGGCCTTGTGCCGGGCATCCACGTTTTGACCGACGGAAGACCTGGAAGACCGGGACAAGTC
>JAPLPC010000343.1 GCA_026400425.1 Hyphomicrobiales bacterium
CACGCCCGACGCCAGCGGCCACAAGCTGAAGCGGCCAGAAACGGCACGGTGATAGGCGACGACACCGATCAGCGGCGCAAACAGGCTGAGCGCCAGCAGCAGCCGTCCGCCGACATGAACAGGCAGGACTTTCAGCAACGCCGTTCCCAGCACGTCCATGCCGAGATTGGGCACGATGCGCCAATGCGGCGCGTAGAATTGCGACAGCACGGGATCGTGCGGATGCGCCAGCACGAAGATCCGCGCCAGATGATTGGGATAATCCAGCACCGGCGGCACATCGACCAACAGCAACGGACTTGCCAGCGCGATCGTCAGCGCCAGCGCGGCGAGCAGCCACCACCGGTCCGGCCACCGGCCTTTCCTGGCGGCTGCATCGGAATGCCCGCTAGATGAGTTGGTGCGTGATCTCGTCATGCTTGGACGAGCATGGCCGAGACGGATTGAGATCGCGTCAACACATGACGATCCCCGGCAGCGCACAAAAAAATCGGCCGCCTTGCGGCAGCCGATTGATCTTCACACGGGCGCTGGAGTGCTCAGTAGCCGTAGCCGCCGTAGCTCGCACCGTAGCCGTAGCCGCCATAGCTCGCGCCATGACCATAGCCGCTATAACCGTGCCCGCCATAGCTGGAGCCGAAATTGAAGCCGTTGCGGCCGCAGGTCGAGCAGCCCGTCTGGACCGGGGCGTAATAGACCTGTGCCGGCGCCACCTGCACGGTGCGCTGCGTGGTCGCATACTGCGCCGGGATGCGACGATACTCGGTGCGCGGCGGCGCAACCATCACGGTCTTCGGCACCATCACGGTGCGATACAGGGCGGGGCGATGCCGACGGATGGTGTGACCGGGCGACACCATCACGGTGCGCTCGACCGTGCGGTACTGCGGCGGGATCACCTGCGGCTGATAGCAGGTGGTGCAGCCGGCCTGTGCCAGGCTCGGGACCGCCATGCCGGCGGCGGCGACAAATGCAGCAACAATGGATTTTCTCATGATTGCAAAACCAGTTCGGATCGCTCTCGGACCGTAGACTTAAATGACCGGCATCGCGGGTCAACGCGGAGTTGTTATTTACCTTGACGAACGTCGTTAAGACGGAGTGACGGGCGCCGCGCGATTTCGCGGCATCTCGGCCATCCGTGCTAATGATCGGCTTCGTCACAGAAAGCGATTCCATCATGGCCAAAGCTGCCGCCTCCTTCGTCTGCCAGAATTGCGGTGCCGCCTATTCGAAGTGGCAGGGCAAGTGCGAAGCCTGCGGCGAGTGGAATACGCTCGCCGCCGAAGACAGCGCCACCGCGATCCCCGTCTCGGCGCGCTCCAAGCGCAAGGGCCGCACCTTCAATCTCGAAAGCCTCACCGGCACCAGCCAGGAGGCGCCGCGCATCCCCTCGGGCATGGGCGAACTCGACCGCGTCACCGGCGGCGGCTTCGTGCGCGGCTCCATCATCCTGATCGGCGGCGATCCCGGCATCGGCAAATCGACGCTGCTGACCCAGGCGACGTCGATGATGGCGCGGGCCGGCCATCGCGTGGTCTACATCTCCGGCGAAGAAGCCGTCGCGCAAGTGCGGCTGCGCGCAGCGCGGCTCGGACTCGCCGACGCGGCGGTGCAGCTCGCCTCCGAAACGTCGGTGGAAGACATCGTCGCCACTTTGTCCGAAGGCACCGTGCCGCGGCTGATCGTGATCGACTCGATCCAGACCATGTGGACCGACACGGTGGAATCCGCGCCCGGCACCGTCACCCAGGTCCGTGCCTCGGCGCAGGCGCTGATCCGCTTTGCCAAGAAGACCGGCGCCACCATCATCCTGGTCGGCCATGTCACCAAAGACGGCCAGATCGCCGGCCCACGCGTGGTCGAGCACATGGTCGATGCCGTGATGTCGTTCGAGGGCGAAGGCTCGCAGCAGTTCCGCATTTTGCGCGCGGTGAAGAACCGTTTTGGTCCGACCGACGAAATCGGCGTGTTCGAGATGACCGGCCTCGGTCTGCGCGAGGTCTCCAACCCGTCCGAACTGTTTTTGTCGGCCCGCGATCTCGGCTCGCCCGGCACCGCCGTATTCGGCGGCATGGAAGGCACCCGGCCGGTGCTGGTCGAATTGCAGGCTCTGGTTGCTCCCACGACCCTCGGCACACCCCGACGTGCCGTGGTGGGTTGGGATTCGTCGCGGCTGTCGATGGTGCTCGCGGTGCTGGAGGCGCATTGCGGTGTCAAACTGTCGGGCTACGACGTCTATTTCAACGTCGCCGGCGGGTTGCG
>JAPLPC010000648.1 GCA_026400425.1 Hyphomicrobiales bacterium
CAGGCGCAATCGGGGACTATACCGGAATTAAGGTCAGTGCATCTCCTGACCCCAAGACTGGAAAAGACGTCGAAACCCGTTCCGTTGAGGCGTTACGTCTTGCGCCGGCGTCGGACTTGCCGACATTGCTGCAGAAGCATCAGGTGGTGTTCCTGACGGGCGGGACGCAACCGCCAGATCCGCTTAAACTCTTGAAAACTGCGGCATTCAAAGACGCAAGATTTAGAGACCTCGTTGATTTCCAAGCCCCTGTTGGAAGATCGACCTAATTTTGCAATCATTCCACGGCCACCGGCGATGTCGCGTAGCCCTGGCTCGGCAACCAGTGTCGGACGAGATAAGTGCCATCAAGGTTATGTATGATGCCTATCTTTTGACCCGCCGGCAGTACTGAAGAGCTGTTGTCTCCAGATGGGTTTTGCCACTCCACGATTATTGATGTTGGAATGGTGACAACCGACGCAGTGTTTTTCCAAACAAGGAATAACGCGGCGCAGACTGGAAGAAAGAACAGGCTGCCAATGATCCCAGTTACCGAGTGCGTAGCTAGAGCGTGAGAAAATCCGCGCCAACTCCTAACCGCTCGCCACGTTAGAGCGCTGGTATTCGATCGGCGTAGGTTTGACGCCAGAGCTTGCCGCAATTTTTTTCGGTCTGATGGGATCAGATCTGGATCATCAATTGCACGCAATTGTTCGATTGGCGGCAATCGCATGAGATCGCCCAATCGTTTGGCGCTGACCTCGATGATTTTCCTTTCGGCCTCGCTAAGCCTCTGCGCGGCTTGCTGGTACCGCACACTCAGCGCACGCTTGCTCACCCGACCAACCATTCGGCGGCGGGCCGCACAGCGTCCATCGCTTCCTTCCGAAATCGCTCCAGGTCTTTCTGGATACGTAAAGCCGGACCGATGCCGTATTTTTCGCGCAGCAATACAGGATCGATTTGCGCGATGCTCGCCAGTCCACCGGTCTGAAGAATTTCGTCGGCCCCCTTTTCGAGCACTTGTTGCTCGAACGAAGTGGCCGTCACGGCTTTATTGTGTTTTTTGAGCCATTCTGGATCGACGTTTTCGTGAAGACGGTTCTCGATCATAAATTGCGCCGACGCCCAAGATTTTGACGCCGTCAGAATGGATGAAGCGGCGGCAAGAGCCGCATGTTCAGTAGTAACCACTACGCAGACAGCAAACTCAAATCCGCTGGCTTTCAGCGCGGGCGCGATCTCTTGTATCACTGTGAGTAGCGTGATCGACGTGTTGGCGCCGACGTCGATGATTGTAGGCGCTTTCGCCCGTTCCAAAGCTGACAACACGTCATCGAATTCGGCCCGCGCAGCCTTGCCGCCAGTTCGTTCGATAGCCTCCCGGTCGGCGCGCATTTTGAAAAACTGGACGCGATCGCCGAGCTCGATGAGACGAGAGCTGGAATCAATCTCGATGACACGCGCGTCTACGACCGCTTCAGCCAACGCGCGAGCAAACACCGTCTTCCCGACGCCACCCTTTTCTTGTGTCACGAATAGTATGCGGGCCAATGATTTACTCCTTTTTGAATAGTGACGATTGAAGTTTTTGGTATGCGGCAGTCCGAAGCTCGTGCTCGGCGTCTGTCTCGTCCGGCTTACTTGGCAGGTCCGATACGTCGCTGCCAGGAAGCGCCAGCTGAAGCTGCTCGTCTCGCTTGCTGGGTAGCGTGTCCGACCGGGGCGCCGCCCGCTTCTGCGACTTCCGTCGCTCTTGTGCCTCGATCTGACTGACCAAGGCGGTCAGGCGGGCAACTGTGATCGGAACACAAGCCTTCCCTTGGACGATGCCTTGCTGTGCAAGAGCTTCAGCGATGGCCGCCCATGTAACGCCGTCCTTACGCAGATCGTAGATGGTGGGAAGCGCAGCTCGGACGGCCGCGGTCGTGCCCACTCTCGTCGGAGCGCGAGCCCTCTGGAGCCGCTTAGCGTCGGCACGAAGCTGTTTGGGATCAAATGGCATCGGCGCGCTTTCTAGGCGCTCCTGCCGAACCTAGCGAGTACTAGACCTTGCTAGAGGTACTAGAGCATGTACCAGTTCATTACCATTTATTCTAGCTTTCACACCATACGCACTAAATTGCTTAACCCCTTGCGAAGCGAGCTCACGGCATACGCTTGTGCCGCCACGGGAATGATGCGAGCGAGTTTGCCTTTGCCTGGAGAGACACCACGTGCCAGCGATTACATATACCGTGTCGATTGACGAAAAGCTTGAAGAACGCCTGAAGCTGCATGCTGCAGCGACTAAGAAACCTCCAGAAGATCTGATTGCCGACTGCGTCTCAATACACCTCGATTCAGCTGCCCGATTTCGCTTCCTACTTGAACGAATGGATTTAGTCGACCAGGGGTTGATTGATATCGCGTCCTTCGTCGGCGACGTGGCGGCTGAGGCGGGACAAAGTCAGCCTGCCAGTGACCGCTCGCCACTGCCATGACAGCCTCCCTCCACGCCCTTGGAAACGGACGCGACGCGGGTTTGTACTATGTGAACGACCCTCAACGAGAAAGCTCTGCGCCGGGGTCGATCCCAGAAATGGGAAAGGCCTAGTTCGCGCCGCCGGGCCCGGACATAGGGCGGGTTGGGATTTCACCTTCTCCGCCCCCAAGTCAGTATCCATCTTGTGGATGTCCGCTGATGAAGAGCGTCGCAGCCTGATTGTCGCCGTGCACCGCGCAGCTGTGGGCAGAGCTCTACAGCTGTTCGAATCGGAACAGCTGTTGGAGGCTCGGTTGGGGCAAGGCGGCTACTTCCGCGAGCGACCTGTCGACATCATTGTCGGGCGTTTTGCGCACTACACTTCACGGGAGGGCGACTGCAACCTACACGAGCACTGCGTATTACTTAACGTTCTTGGTTGTTCGGACAAAAAGTGGCGCACGGCGGAGACACAGCGCGCCTTTACAAACCTCACATTGTTAGGCGCGGCCTATCGGGCGGAGTTAGCCAGTGGTTTGCGCCAGTTAGGATTTCAGTTGCGTGAAGCCGGCCGCGGGCAGTTCGAAGTGGCAGGCCTTCCCACCCAACTTTTGGAGCAATTCTCAAAACGTTCCCAGCAAATTGAAGCGGAGGTAGGCCGAGGGGCGAGCACACTGCAGAAAGCGGTGGCTACGCTCAGAACTCGTCGCTCTAAAGTCGACGTACCCGTTGGCGAAGCTTTGGAAGAGCGATGGCGAAATGAACTTGCCGAAATTGGAATCGATCCCTGGCAGGACGCGCTCACCTACAAGGTTTCCGCCGCTCAGGAGCCTGAGGTCGAATTTGAAATGGATCAACCACCGATCCATATAGCTGGACCGGTCTCCGCTGCAGCAGCTCAACTTTTTGAGCACCAAAGTGTCCTAACAAGAAACGAGCTCCTGCGCACCTCGCTCATAAAAGCGCCTTTTCAATCGAAGAACGTCGATGAAACATTCGCGGAATTGAAACGGCTGGAGAATGATGGGTCACTGCTGAAGCTGCAGGATAGTGAAGTTGCTTCTCACTGGACGAGCCCGATCATCGCACGTCGCGAAGCGAGTCTTTTGCGAAATGCTGATCGATTGGAAGAGCGAGACTGGTTTCAATCTGAGGCGCTCGCACATGCCTTGGACGAAGCTGTACATCTCTCAACCGAGCAGAAAGAAGCTATCAGATTTTCCTGCAACCGAGATGGCGTTGCTATCTGCGAGGCCGCGTCGGGTACGGGAAAGACTACCATTGCGCAGGTGATCGTCGACGCTGCACGGAGGTCGGGTCTGTCAGTACGCGGGCTCGCGCCGACTTGGACCGCAGCCGACGAATTGTCCAAATCTACAGGGATCTCATCCTTCGCGATTGCAAAATGGCGGTACGACAACCGCACTCCTGCTGGTCCATCACTTAATCCCAATACTCTCCTGATCCTTGACGAAGCTAGTATGTGCGGAAGCGCCGATCTCGAAGAGGTTTTACGGTTAGCCAAAACAAATCAGTCTAAGATTATTTTCCTTGGGGACAGACGTCAGTTGGAAGCCGTGGCCGGAGGCAATCCACTCAAAGCAATCTCAGAAATTACACTAAAGTCGGCGACTTTGACACAAGTTCGGCGTCAACACGTCGCGTGGCAGCGCGCGGCGTCAATCGTGATGGCGCACGGAGACGTAGAATCTGGATTGCGAGCGTATGCGCGAAATCAGAGGATTGAATTTGCGTCAGGAGAGCGACAGTTGTTGGAGCGCACTATTGAACGCTGGACGAACCTGCGCACGCAAAAGGGCGAAGATGTTCTTCTTATCACACGTAGGAACGCTGACGCTAAACGCTTAAATGACGCCGCGCGTATCATCCTATTCAATGAAGGGAAACTTGTCGGAAAACCTATTAATGTCCGCTGTATTGACCGCGATAAGAAACTGACAACCTTAGAACTCGCAGCAGGCGATCGCATACGGTTTGGCGAGAATATCCCGGATTTGGGCATCAGAAATGGCACTCGCGGCACTGTAGAAATGATTGCTTCGCAAGCAGCCGATCCAGTCGTTCGTATTCGGCTCGATAGTGGAAATTTTTTTGAAGGTCCGTGGTCAACACTGGCGCGCGAGAGATTTGGTAAACGATCGCCGCCAAAGATTGGCTTCGCTTATGCTGGAACGGCCTATTCTGTTCAGGGCCGCACCTCTGCGGCATCAGTACTCATGATCAGCACCGCGACTGATGCACGAGAGCTCTATGTCGGGCTTACGAGACATCAGAAAGACGCTTATGTCGTGGCTGAAGCCCGGCCGGCGACACAGATCGTCGCTCGACGCTGCAGCAGATGCAACAGTTGTGCTTGAGCAGCTTTGCGCAGAAGCTCGTTGCTATTCAGAGAAGCCAAATGTTGTAGACTATGTTCAATCACGCGCGGAGTTCATCAGTTCCGGTATTGTAAATCTCGCTTCGTTACCCGCAGTCTGGAGCCTCAAGAAGACAGCTGAGGCCGCTCGCCGAATCGCTCACACATTACTATCGGACTCTCGCAACTCTCCAACGATCAATACTCGGCACAATCCAGGCGATCGTTTAATGCGGTACACAGCCCTTTCGTCTAAGATATCGGCGTTCGTCCTTAACCTCAGACGTGATCTTTCAAATCTACGACAGCAGCGGACGGTGGCCCGCACACCTGGCGTCGAGCGTTCAGATCGTGGTCGCTAACGTCCCGGCGATGACGGCAGAGAAATGAACGCGAGCCGCTCGGCAGTCTCGCAGGCAGGCCCGGCTGAAGAAGCACGATCTCCGGGTGATATTGGCGCTGATCCTTTGCCGAGTTTCCTATGTCTCGCTCAGTCATACTTAACAAATTCGCGAAACTTTCAAACTGGTCTCAAGGTTTGAAACATCGCCTCATTGCGCAGCTCAACTTAGTGAAACACAGGATTTTAAACCGTCCGTTTGCTGCCAACAGGCGCAGACACGGAATTTGACATTGTCAGCATTTTTATATTAGATTCCTGACATGGAGAAGCGCCATGAGTGACGGGCCTCATAAAAGTCTGCCGATGCGGCGGCACTGGAAAGATCTTGCGGAGCGGGCAGCGAAGGCCGCGTACTCTGCGGATGAGGTCTGTGAGGCTCTGCCGGTTGCTCTGCAAAGGGATTTGCGTGAAGCGCCGCTCACCGCGATCCGGGACATCCTAAGCGGCGATCAAGGCTCCCTTTTTGCTAACAACGAGATCGAACGGCTGGAATCAGTAGCATGCAACGTTGTCATCGACTGCGCCATCCAAGCCGTCAGCGGCGGGCTTACCGGCGAAGCCGCTTACCGCGCTACGCTGGAGAACGCATGCGAAGCGCAAGTGCGCAGCCAGTTCCGCAGCGTCGAGGAGCATTATCACCGCGAGGCGAGCGCACGCAGCGCCCGGTACGTGCGCGACCGGCTCGATGCCGCGCGCCAGCAATGTGACTTCAAAACCATGGCTTCCGCCTTCATGTTGGGCGTGCAATCGCGGCGCGGCGCGGCGCACTTGCCCCGTTATACCGGCCTGGATGAAGGGCCGAGCCTATGAACGCCGAACCCTATTTCATGCGCATGCCCGCCAAAGACATCGACGTCGTCGAACCGGGCCGTCGCGCGCGGAAAGACCACATCGCCTTCGACCTGGGCAGGGATGTCAGCTTCTCGACGGCGGCGCTCGAATCTTTCGCGTTCGCGCGGTGGGAGCCCGTGACTCACGATGCGCTGGTCGTCGCCGCTGCCGTTGAATATGCAGACAAGATCGCCAAACGCGCACCGCATGGCTGGGGGCGTCGCCTGACCCTAAGCATTCCCGTCCACGACCCTGCACGCTGGAGCGCGCCGGACGTTTCGGAGGCCTTGCATGATGCGCTCGGATTTCTGACCGGCGATACGTGGGCCATCAACTTTGTAAAACGCACTACGCCCGAACCCGCCCTATCACTGAGCATGCTTGCCCTGACCGTGCCGACGCAGGCCATCCTTGCATTCAGCGACGGGATGGACTCCCGCGCGGTCGCGGGCCTCGTCGGCGTAAAACTTGGCGAAAAGCTCGTCCGGGTCCGTGTCGGCACGAAGACGTCGGACCGTCCGCGCGAGAAGGGCAAACGCGAACCGTTCACCGCCGTACCATATGATGTGTCGTCTGACATGCCAAACCGGGAGACCAGCGCGCGCACGCGCGGATTCAAATTCGCGATCATCAGCGGCATTGCCGCTTATCTGACCGACGCCGCCGAGATCGTGATCCCGGAGAGCGGCCAGGGTGCTATCGGTCCCGCTCTGCTGACGGTGGGCCATGCCTATCCGGACTTCCGTAACCATCCGCGCTTCACGCGGCTCATGGAGCGTTTCCTGAAGGCCTTGCTCGACAAGGATGTGAGCTACGTCTTCCCCCGCATTTGGAACACTAAAGGCGAGACGCTGCGCGCGTATGTGGCGATCGATAGCACCGATGAGTGGCGCAAGACGAAGTCCTGCTGGCGTAACAACCAGTGGAGTTCGGTCAACGGGAAGAAGCGGCAATGCGGCGTCTGCGCCGCCTGCATGCTGCGGCGCGTCAGCGTTCATGCCGCTGGCCTGATCGAGCCTCCGGAAACGTACATCTGTTCCGACATGACCGCAGCCACGCTGGAAGCGGCTGTCGAACGAGGTTTCACGAAGACCGGCGGCGCGTTCCGCCAATACGCGCTGGCCGGTATTCTACACATGGACCACCTCGCGGACATGGCGTCGCCGGACCAGCGGTCTGAAATCACCCGGCACGCAACGACACTGGGGGCCGCTCTTGGACTGAGCCCGCAGGAGTCGGGCGAACGGCTTATCACCCTGCTGAACACGCATGCAGAAGAATGGAAGTCCTACATGAATTCGCTAGGAGCGCACTCGTTCGTCAGACAATGGGCGCGTACTGAACAATGACCGATAACGCTGAAAAACTATCCGATCTGGAGATTGGCGAGCGGCTGCGGGTTGCCCGCGAAAGCGAGAAATTCACGCAGTCGGCGGCGGCGGAAGCCATTGATGTCGCGCGTACGACCATCGTCGCAATCGAAAAAGGTCAACGGCGAGTCCGGATGGACGAACTCCAGAAGCTCGCGACTCTATATCGCACTTCGGCGAATGCCATCCTGCGGCGGGAAGCCCTGCATCTCGACATGGTGCCGCGCTTTCGGAAGCTGCCCCAAAGCGGCGGCGACGCTATCGAGAATGCCGCCCGCCACCTCAACGATCTGGTGCGAGCTGAAGTCGAGCTTGAAAACGCGCTCGGCGTAAGGCGCGCCCGTAACTATCCCCCGGAGCGCCCCATCCTTCCGGGTGAGGTGCGCGCGCAGGCCGAACAGGATGCGCAGGAGCTGCGCGACTGGCTGGGCCTCGGCCCTGGACCGGTGCTTGATATCGTGTCAATCCTCAATCAACTCGGCATCCGAGTCTATGTGCGGCGGCTCGATGGAAAAGTGTCGGGTCTTTTTGCCTATGACGATGCGGTCGGTGCTTGCATTCTTCTCAATGCCAACCATCCCCCCGAACGATTTCGGCAGACCGGCATTCACGAGCTCGCCCATTTCATTTCGGCACGCGGCCAGCCTGAGGCCTTGACCGAGGATGAGAAGTTTTCATCGCGCGAAGAGCGCTATGCTGCTGCCTTCGCTCCCTCTTTCCTCGCACCCGCCCGCGCGGTGCGGCAGCGCTTCGCAGAGCTTACGGCGGGACAATCGCACTTGACGCGTCGGCACATCATCCTTCTCGCCCATGATTTTGGACTGGCGCGCGAGGCCATCGCGCGCCGGTTAGAAGATTTGTCCCTCGCCAAACGCGGGACTTGGGACTGGTTCCAGAACAACGGCGGTATCACCAACGAGCAGTCACGGCAGGTGATAGGCGAATTGCAGGATCGCAGCCTCAACGCCGTTGAGGCTCAGGGCTTCATGCCCCCGCGTCTTGTTCTCCTAGCGCGCGAGGCGTGGAAGCGCGGTTTCTACAGCGAAGGCCAGCTTGCTCGCCTGCTGCACCTTGATCGCCATGACATGAGAGATGTTCTTGACGGCGCGGAAACGGAGGAAAGCGAAGCGAATGAGCTCGTCAAACTTCCTCACTGATTTGCGTACCGTCCTCGTGGCCGATGCCAGCGTTGTGATAAACCTCAACGCGACCGGATGTGCGCACGCGATCATCACGGCCTTCCCAAACAGGTGGGCGGTAACGGTGAACGCCTTGGCCGAACTGGTCGACGGAATCCGCAATGGCCACGACGATGCCCGCGCCCTTCAAACGCTGATCGACGCAGGTGTGATCGACCTTGTCGGTCTTGGGCATACCGGGGCCAGAGTCTACGAAACCCTAATCGACGGCTCTGCCCTGCGTACGCTGGATGACGGCGAAGCGGCAACGATAGGCTATGCTCATGAAACCGGCGGAATTGCTCTGATAGACGAGCGAAAGGCTATGAACCTCTGCGCCGATAGCTTCCCTGAACTTCTCGTGGTCCCGACGGTCCAACTGCTTTTGCATGAAGCCGTAATCCGAGCTCTCGGGTCGCAAGGCCATATCAACGCCGTCGTCGGCGCTCTACAAAAGGCCCGGATGCGCGTGCCGCCGGATCATATCGCCCGGGTCGTGGCGATCATCGGTGAGAAAAACGCTGCCTCGTGCCTTAGCCTGCCAAAGGCTGCACGAGCTGCCTCGTGATGACTTTCAAAGAGTACACGCAAACCTTGGAGCGTACCGTTGAGGTGGAATATAAACTCGATCCGATCATTGCCTTGACTAGGGCGTGGAGCCATAGATCGGAAAACAATGGGCCGAGATGCGTCAAACGCTCAGGAAGAGATCGCCGGCCATCATTCGAACGTGGTAGCTTCTTCCTCGAAGTCATTAGTGCTTATCGCCTGACCATGCGCATCGCCTTCGCGAATAATTACACGCTTTTTAAGCTCCGCGCTGACGGCTTCAGCACGCTCCCTAACGAATGAATCATAGTCATCATTCCAGATGCCGAATGCATCCAGATCACCGATCAGATGAGACTTCATGGCATCCTGCAAACTGCCGTTCGTGCTCTTGAATTCTGCCATGTAGTCCGAAGGCGGACGGGCGCGAATTTTTCTTTTATTTAGATAATCATCGACGATTCTAATATTTAGAACATTATTGATTCTGTACTCATCTACTCCTCGCTTCAATAGATGCGCTCGGGGAAAGAAGTGGTGATAATTCTTGCTATTCGATTGTTTAAGCCAACCGTTCTGAATGTTGACCTTGGCATTATCGTTGAAAGACTTTGGCTCAGCATAAGCATACAGGCAAAGAATTGCCTTTACGAAGCTTCTTCCAGCATTGAACCAGCCGTTCTCGATCATAAACTCAGGCGACAAGTCTATTGCCCAGTCGTAATCAGGTAACTTGCCTTCTAAAATCGAATCGATGCGCTTGATGTCTTGAGCCAGCTTGCTTTCAACGGATGACGAATCTCGCCGTACGATACGCCCCGCCAGCGATCGACGGGGCGCCGGAAACCCCATTGCTGTGGGGCTCCGCGGGACTCGTCCTCCTTCCGGTAGGGGAAGGTGGCGCGTTAACCAGCAATATGCGCTTCAAATCGTAGGCATACCCAACCTGCAGCTCGCCGCCGCGCAGGTCACCATCATGCCTTCGATCGTCCACACCTTCACGACCCGGATCGGCAGCCATCCGGCTCTCCATGCTCGGGCGGCGCCAACCCGGATCGAGCGCAAGGTGCATGCAGCTCTCGTGGCGGACGCAAATTCACCGGCGATCTCGCTGTTTCGTTCTATCAGCAGTCGGCATATCCGCGAACCGCTGGACAGGATCCAACGTCAACTGAAGTCGAAGCTGGGCGCTAGATCTTCAGGCGGAATCAGCGGATTCGGGCCGACCACAAATCCGACATCAGCCGTTCAACGCTCGCTGGCAATTGTTCCGCACGATACTCATCACCTTGCGGTAGCACGCCGTCTCTTCTTGTGTCGCCCCTTGGAAGATCGCTCCGTCAACGGCCTCACGCATTGGCCTGTTCTTTCGCACAAGTTCCCTGCCCCGCCGAGTGAGCTCTATCATGCTTCCGCGCATGTCGTGTTCCTTGGGGCGTCGTTTCACGATTCCAGCCATCTCGAGCTTCGCGATCTCCGAACTGATGAACTGGCTGGATACCGCCAACGAAGCCGCGAGCGCGCCAACGGGGACAGATCGCAATTCCGAGATCGCCAGCACGGCCCCGTACTGGAACGCCGTCACGCCCGCTTCTCGTGCGACATGGGACCGTGTTTTCACGACGAGCTGTGAAACTGCGAGCAGATCCCTGACGAGGTCGCTCGACCCGGTATCTTGTTCCTCGACCGACGGGCTCGCATCAACCGAGATGCGCTTTGGAGACCTTCCCTCTTCCTGGATCGCTTCAGAATTCCCCGCCACTCGGCATCGGTGTGTCCTCGGCATGTCTATCCCGTTCACTCGATCTCGCACTGCAAGCCTTTTCACCGTCGGCTCTTATAGGCTGCAGGGCTCCTATCACGCGAAACGTCGCTGCGTCCGCGGGAAGCTGCAATGCGCCTATCTGAAACGCGCGTCAATCTGAAGTAACCACGGTTTTTGCAGTCGCCGTCGATAAGTTCGTCAACATTTTGGGTGGTTTCCCTCAAGCGTGTCCTGGCGTCCCCTGCGACGAACGCGATGACAGCGATTTTCAATCCTTTGTTCGCCGCAAGAGCGAACGGGCAAGCGTGATCTCATCGTCAGAATCGCGCCGACAAACCGACGAAGGGACTGTAGCGCGGGGACGCGGGCGTCACGCCGAAATTCACCCCGCCGTCCAACTGGACATCCTTGGTGATCCGATAGGCGATACCGCCACCCACCAGGCCTACGTCACCCATGCCGTCCCGGAGCCCTGTCCGTGCCGCGACCTCCCCGTAGGCCGAAAAATTCGAAGTCCACACATAGCCAATCGTAGCGGATGCGGTCGTCTCCATGTGACGGCCGACGGTATCGAGGTTCTTGACCGAGTGGAGGCCTGCGTTCATGCCGAAGGAGAAGTTGCCGCCTAGATCGGCGGCGAAGAAGGTCTGCAATCCGCCGTCGAGCGCTTCCGGACTGACGCCGTTGTGCGTCTCTGTCGGAAGGGACACGTATGGTAGGACCGCGAACGCCGTCGAACTCGATTTACCGAAGGTGTCGTTACCCCAGATGTTCCACTTCGCTCTCAGAACGACGGCTCCGGATCCAGATGCGACGGCGCCGACGGTCCGTCGACGTGCATAAGGGGCCACGATGATCGTCGCTTCCAGATCGTGCGTGAGGCCGATCCGGATGTTGCTCCCCACCAACTCATACCCGGATGTCACCACGCCATCCGCATCAGGACGCGAGCGCGCATAGCCAAATGCTGTCGTCTCGACCTGGACCCGACCTGCGTCGATCGTGAACGGCACCTCGGTGATGTCCGGACGATCGGTCGTCATCTCGCGCAGCAGCCAGTCCGGCGTGGGGTTGGCCAACGAGTAGATGGTCTTGTTGTCGGCAGCGGACGCCTTCACGTTGTCGAGTCCCACAAACGCACAGGTCGCGGCGAGAAGTACGCCCCCCCATCCGGAAAGCTTCGTCCCGGCCGTCCGGACATGATCGAAGTCGTAAACGCTATTGCAAGTCATTTGCAATAAGGCGCATATCGGTTGATGCGCGTCAAGTTCGTGCGAACGATTTGCAATAAAAACAGGCGCCCCTGGGCGCCTGCAGTTCGAGGTTCGTCAGAGAACGACCGACTAGTGGTGACCGCCGCCGTGCCCGAAGCCGCCATGCCCGAAGCCACCGTGGTGACCGAATCCACCGTGGTGACCGAATCCACCATGCCCGAAACCGACATGTCCGAAGCCACCACCGTGGTGTCCGAAACGGTGACCGAAGCCGAAGCCCCCGCCGAAACCAAACGGCCGACCGTAGCCGCCGTAGTATCCGCCTCCATAGTAGGCCGGCTGCCAACCGCCGTAGTCGTAGCCAGAGTATGAAGGCTGGAGATACTCAGATCGATAGTGTCGGGCGTAGCCTGCCCCATAGACGCGGTGGTGACCACGATGGGCGTGGTGACGATGCGACCGATGATGACGCCGACTTGCTCCTACATCCGTCGCCTTGCTCTTTTCCGACGTCGAGATCTTCTGCGACTCTTGCGAAGCTGCGACCACACCGGTGCTCATGAACGCGCCCGAGAGGGTGATCGTGGCGGAGACGGCAGCAGCGCTAATCCAAGTCTGCATTTCAAATCCTTTGTTTTCCCAGTGATGACCAATGCGAACGACACCGGGTGTTTCCAGGAAAAAGCGACGCCGCTGCATCACAATAACGCGAAGACTTCGAGGCTGCGCGCTGTTGCAAAAACACAGCGGATAACACCGATGATTTCATCAGACGTAATGGTCAAGCCAACGTGTGCGCTACTACACATTGATCGATCATCGTTCTTTCAGAACACTCGCCGAATCGCTGGCATCACCCGCGCAACGTTGCTATCTGCGTCGTATGCGACGATTAGCAGCAACCACTTATCACAGCACCGATGCTTCAGGACGGATCGCGCCCGACGGCTGTGACGGGCCGTCGACACGCTCCAAAACCGAAGTCGTCGGCCCCCTGCTCTACCTCCAAGGGCAGCGCGACGGACGCGTCCATCTCGTCGCCCTGATGGTGATGCCGCTCGCGGCAGCCCTTCCGGTCCTTCGCATCGAGGACCGCTTCGTCACTGCGGCCTCCATCCTTGAATGCGATGGCCGGCGCGTTCTCCGCTATGCCTTCGATCTCGCTCCGTCCTCCGACGGGTTCTATGAGATCGACGGCAAAAGCTATGCGTTGGACTCCGAGTTCGAGGGCGACCTCCGCATCGCCTTCGTCTCTTGCAACGGCCAGGAGGCCGGCGATCGAGGGCGGGACCGCACCGAACGCAACGCGATGTGGCGACGGTTGGCCGACGAGCACGCTGCAAGCCCGTTCAAGCTGCTCCTTCACGGCGGCGATCAGATCTATGCCGACGAGGTCCTCGACGCGCATCCGCTGATCCGGAGATGGGCGGACGATGCCGGAGCCGGAGCGCTAGAGGCTTCGGCATCGGAGCTCGAAAAACTTACCGAGGTGCTCCGCGTCACCTTCTTCACCCGATATCTCGGCGTTCTCGCGGAGCCGGAGACCGCCTGGTTGATGGCCCGCATCCCCTCGCTCGCCGTCTGGGACGAC
>JAPLPC010000566.1 GCA_026400425.1 Hyphomicrobiales bacterium
CGGGGACAATACCTCCCTCCCGGCTGTTTCGACCCGCAAAGGTTTGGTAGGAGCTGGCAGAAGCTTCAAGGTGCGCGGTATATCGCTCGTCGGAAACCACAAAATACCTACAGTGACCATTGAGCCTCTGTATCGCAAATTTCTTGGCAATAGCATTACCGAAGGCGAGCTTGGCGAGCTGACTGAAAAGATTAGCAATCTCTACCGGGCTAATGGCTATCACCTAACTCGCGCGATCGTCCCGGCCCAAGACGTTGCGAGCGGCATCGTTACAATTAAAGTCGTAGAGGGTCGGATTGCAGAGCTCGTCGTTGACGGTGAGCCTCAGGGACGTTTCGGTGTGAAGGCTCTATTGTCACCGATTTTGGCAGAGACGCCGTCGCGCCAGCAAACCTTGGAACGCCAGCTTCTTCTCTTGAACTCTCTTCCTGGAATTCGTGTCTCTGATACATCTCTTAAGGAAATCGGGGATACGACAGGAGAGTTTCGACTCTCTGTATTCGTCAAGTCTTGGCAGGTCTACGCATCGCTCGGCGTAGATAATTTGGGATCAAGCTCTGTCGGACCTTGGCAGTCATATGCAACGGGCGCTTTCAACTCCTATCTGGTTGCAGGCGATGCGCTTACGGTGAACGGATCCACGATAGCAAACGATCCAACTCAACTGGGATTTGGCCGCGTCGGATATGAGGCGCCAGTCGGCGTTAATGGCGTGCGAATCGGTGGATCTGCTTTCTACAGCGAGGTTCGCCCGGGGGACTGGCGCCGAGAATACGGCAATCTCACACGAACCCAGTCGGCTGAGCTTCACGCGAGTACTGTCCCGATCCAAACACAACGCCAGACCTTGACCGTGACAATGGGAACGCAATTCACGGATGTGTCCGAGGGCGACGCATTCGGATCTTTGTATAGAGATCATCTGCGGACGCTTTATTTCGTCGGAGACTATCGCTTGAAGGATGAGTACGGCGGCGCGAATTATCTCACGCTTACGCTTCGAAAAGGGTTGGACATATTAGGCGCATCGAAAGTGGATGACGAAATGTTGTCGCGATACGGTGGTTCTGCCCAAGCTGGAACGGTCAACGTTCTGTATTCACGATACCAGTCCCTTGCCAGTGACTGGTCCGTGAAGATCGCAGGTGGTGGCCAGTTTGCCTCGACACAACTGCTCACCTCACAGCAATTCTATTTAGGAGGCGGCTCTTTTGGTCGGGGCTACGGAAATGCGGAGATCAGCGGCGACAATGCAATGGCTGGATCTTTCGAATTGCGTTTCGATGGGACGCTGAACGCAGGATACCTGCGCGGATATCAATTCTACGGATTTGCTGAGACTGGTGTCGTCTGGAACGTAGGATACCGATATACGGATGGCCTTTCTCTCGCGTCGGCTGGTGGCGGCATTCGTTTGTTCTTAGCGGAAAACTTACAAGCCGATTTCGGTGTCGGGTTCCCCTTGACCTATCGATCGTACGACAACATCAATCGCAGTCCAAGATTTCTGCTTTCAGTCTCGAACGCATTCCGTCTCTAGTGTCGGATATTCGCTCGACATCTTCCCAAGATGGGTGCGCTGCGACTGTCACCTCTTGGTGCAAACGCCGACAGCCCCTACGGACAGAAGTGCCTCTGCAGCGCATAATTCCATAACATCCGAACGGCGAACGACCTGTGTAGCAGCAAAGCTAGAATTTTCGCACTAAGCAAAGTTCAAATGTCAGTTTGCTGTCCTTTTAGGGACGCTGGAGGCTGTCGTTTCGATGAGCGTGGTGTTGATGAGCAAGCGCGAGCTAAACCGTCTTGATGTTCTCGCACGGTTGGACAGTAACAGGCTGACGGTTGCGGCTGCGGCGAAACGTTGGAATTGCAGCCTCGGAAACGATGATGGTTCCTAGCAGATTGGTCTCAATCTGACTGCGGAAAGA
>JAPLPC010000659.1:0-6137 GCA_026400425.1 Hyphomicrobiales bacterium
GACCATCCTGGTGGACGCCGGGCTCGGACTGGACCCCGACCTGCATCTGCCGCGCGCCGGTCAATTGGTCCGTCGCCTGGCCGCTGCCAATATCGATCTCGGCTCGGTGACCGACGTCGTGCTGACGCACATGCATATGGATCACGTCGGGGGACTGCTCGTCGAAGGGGTCAAGGAACAGTTGCGGCCGGATTTGCGGATCCATGTGGCCGTGGCCGAGGTGGCCTTCTGGGAAGCACCGGATTTCTCGCGCACAAGAATGCCGGATGGATTTCCTGATACATTGCGTGCCACCGCCAAACGTTTCATGGCGGAATACCGCACCCATTTCCGGACGTTCGAGGACGAACACGAACTCGCCCCGGGCGTGATCGTCCGTCGCACCGGCGGCCACACCCCTGGACACAGCATTGTCCGCCTGACATCCGGCGGCGACGCCCTCACCTTCGCAGGCGATGCCGTGTTCACGGTCGGCTTCGACGAACCCGACTGGCATAACGGCTTCGAACACGATCCCGAGGAAGCGGCGCGCGTGCGCACCCAGCTTCTGCGAGCGCTCGCCACAACTGGCGAACTGTTGGTGGCCACCCACCTGCCCTTCCCATCCACTGGCCACGTGGCCATCGACGGCGATGTGTTTCGCTGGGTACCGATCTCCTGGGATTTCTAACAATTTTTAAGCGGCCTTAAGCCATGGCGCGGTTCGGCAAGTTACAACGAACCGCGCCATGATCTGATTTAATGATCAGCTTAACCCGGCGTAGGTCGCGCATGCCCGATTGGCCAATCCCGTCATCTCTTGATGAGATGCAATCCCAACGTCCGCTTTGCGCCGATTGTGTTGAAGAAGTCGGGGACGGAGCTGCTCGCGACTGCTCTATGATCGAGCGCGTGTCAGTCAGTCTTGTCTTAGGCAGGCATTGGGGCGGGCGACGGAATCAGCTTTGCCAGTCTTCGGAGGTTCTGGGCGGTAGCGGCGAGAAGGAACTCGTCGTGAGCGCCGTAAGGGCCTCTCAGCCGGAGCCGGTCCAGGCGCAGAATGCGCTTCAGGTGCGCGAACAGCATCTCGATCTTCTTGCGCTCACGTCGCGACGTCACATAGGCCTCGGTCCTGGCGACCCCGCGTGCTACATCTCGGGCTCTCTCGTAGATAGACCGCGGAACCTTGCGGGGAGGCATCTTTGGACAGCACTGTGGCTTAAGCTTGCAGATATCGCAGTCATACTTGCTGGCGCGGTAGTGAAGCGTCGACCCGTCATTCACCAAGGTACCCGTTGAAGCGAGCACCTTGCCTGCTGGGCAGCGATAGATGTCGGTCTCCGGATCGTAGGTGAAGTCGTCGCGCGAGAATGTCCCATCACTGCGGATCGACTTGTCAAACACCGGAATGTGCGGCTCGATCGCACGCTCGTCGACTAGCCAACCCAGCATCTCGGCAGATCCATAAGCACTGTCGGCGGCCAGACGCTCAGGGCGCAGGCCGAGGCGTTCTTCAGTGCGGTCGATCATCGTGCGTGCTGCGCCGACCTCCGCCTGTCGGATGGCCCGCGTCGTTTCGACATCGACGATGATCGCCACCTTGAGGTCGATCAGGTAATTGTCGGCATAGGCGAAGAAGGCGTGCCCTTTGTGAGCACCCGTCCATTGCGCGGCCGGATCTGATCGCGAGATGAACTTCGGTACCGTCTCGCTCGCCGCGCCCCAGGCGGCATCATCGAGTGTGTCGAGATATTCTCGGACGGACCGGCGCGTCCGGGCCATCGCCTCCCAGTCATGCTGGCTGGCTCCTGCGGCCGAGCGTTGTTTGTTGGCGTCAGCAGCGATGAGGCTCGCATCGACCGCAAAGGCGGCACCATCGACAAGTCCCTCCGACACACAGCGACGCACGACCGTCTCGAACAGCTTGCGCAACAGATCGCAATCGCGGAAGCGACCATGCCTATTCTTTGAGAACGTCGAATGATCCGGCACTTCGCCGTCGAGTCCGAGCCGGCAAAACCAGCGGTAAGCGAGGTTCAGGTGAACCTCTTCGCACAACCGGCGTTCGGAGCGAATGCCATAGCAGTAGCCGACCAGCAGCATCCGCACGAGCAGTTCAGGATCAATCGATGGCCGCCCGGTCGAGCTGTAGAATGGTGCCAACTCGCTCCGAATACCCGACAGATCGACGAAGCGGTCGATAGACCTCAGAAGGTGAGAGGCCGGCACGTGCCGCTCGAGTGAGAACTCGTAGAACAAAGCCGCCTGATCAGTCTGCTGGGGACCCATCATCGATTCAGCCTCCGCCGATAAGACAATGAATCAGCGATCGTGCTCGACTTCAACCAGGGTTTTTCAACAGAATCGGCGCAAAGCGGACATCTTACGGTGGCGCTTGATTCTCTTTTGTTGCGACGACGACGCCGTGGGAAGCCTGTCTGGAAATTGGCCAAAGATCCGGTCAAAAACTATCGGTGTGCGATATCGTTTGCCTTCGGGTCGACATCGTGCAGACAGTGGTCTGCATCGCTTCGTCGTCGGCTAACGCGAAGTTGCCGCAAGAGAGCCAAAAATATCGCCGGAGAAAGAATATGAATAGACAGTGGCAGTTGGCCCGCAGACCCGAGGCGGAGGCTCTGGCTGACCATTTCCGCTACGTAACGCTGGACGTGCCCGAAATAAGTGGCGCAGACGACATTCTGATCCGCAACCGCTTCCTGTCTCTCGACCCGTATATGCGCTGGCGCATGAATGATACGAAGTCCTATGCGAAACCGGTCGGCATCGGCGACGTCATGGTCGGAGCAACGGTCAGCGAGGTGATCCACTCAAACGATCCGCTGTTCGCTGCCGGCGATATTGTGGTTGCAGGTGGCGGTTGGCAAGATTATGCGATCGTCAAATCCGACGGATTGCGGAAGATCGATCCCGCGGGGGCGAGTTTGACGGCCTATCTCGGCGTTCTTGGCAGCCCCGGATTCACGGCCTATGCCGGGCTCATGAAGATCGGTGAGCCGAAGACCGGGGAAACGGTCGTGGTCGGCGCAGCAACGGGCCCGGTCGGCTCGCTGGTCATCCAGCTCGCAAAGATGGCTGGCTGCCGCGCTGTAGCGGTCGCCGGTGGCCCGGACAAATGCAGGCTTGCCGTTGACCGCTTCGGTGCCGATGCAGCCGTCGATCACCGCGATCCCGATCTTGCAGGAATGCTCGCCGGCGCCTGCCCGAATGGCATCGATGTCTACTTCGAGAATATCGGCGGCCGTGTGTTGGACGCCGTCATTCCGTTGCTCAATCCCTTCGCACGCGTTCCAGTCTGTGGACTGATCTCGCAATATAACGGAATTGAAGACCGGAGCGATGCGATCTCGCTCGCGCAGCTGATGCAGGACACGCTGGTCAAGCGGCTGCTGGTCCGTGGCTTCATCGTCACCGACTATCAGGCCTATCGCGATGAATTCCTCGCACTGGCAACCCCTCAAGTCGCATCTGGCGCCATCGTGGCCATGGAGGACATCGTGGATGGGCTCGAAAACGCGCCCACCGCATTTCTTGGGCTGCTGAATGGCAAGAACAAGGGTAAATTGATCATCCGGATCGATTGACCGATACGTGATGGTCGAAGCGAATGTCTTTCGCTGCGACCGCGCGTGAGCTCAGCAGAAAATCACAGGCACCGGCGATCTGCGAGTCGAACATCTCCCGGCCGTAGATGGCGACGCATCCGCTGTCTTCGGCCGTGCGCAACAGGCGCGTCGGAGCCGGGTCGGTGATCACGTCCATCACGACCAGATGCGGCGGAAAGCGGGATGCTTCGATCGGCATCTGCGTCGGGTCCAGCATACCAACCGGCGACGCATTGATCAGGATATCGATTCGGTCCAGCGGCGGCATGCCTGCGGTAAAGGATTGCGCGGGGAAACGGGATGACAGCCTTGCCATCACGCGCGCGACCTTGTCGCCATCGGGGTCGCAGATATGGATGTCAGCGGGTGTCTGGCGAGCAAGCTCGACGGCGATGCCAGCTCCAGCGCCGCCGACGCCAAGCAGAGCGACGCGTTTTCCGGCAAATGTCACGCCGCGGTTTCGGATCGCGGCAATGCATCCCATGCCGTCGAAGAGTTCGCCGACCCATTGGTTGTCGGCCGTTTTGGCAATGACGGATGCGCTGCCGCTGATGTCCGCGCGAGGACCGACGCGAATGCACAGATCTCGCGCCCGCATCTTGTGCGGAACGGTGATGATGAGTCCGTCGAGATTCTGGATCGCCAGCAGCTGCTGAAACACATCGTCAAAAGCGTTTGGAGCAACATCGAACGGCAGGAGAATGGCGTTGTGGCCTCGTCGTCGCAACTCATAAGTGATCGCCTGAGGTGAGCGGACCTGTTCGACGGGGTGACCGATGATGGCGAACACCCGGGTATGTCCATCGACAAAATCGACGGTGGTCGCTGCCGGGCCGAGAGGCGATATCGTCATAGCGAGTTGTCCACGAGCTTTCCGGGATTCATGAGGTTGTTCGGATCGATTGCGCGCTTGATGCTACGCATCATGGCCAGCGTCTGCGGTCCGTGCTCCAGGTCGAGATATTTGCGCTTTTCCTGCCCGATTCCGTGCTCGCCCGAGCATGTACCGTCCATGCGAATGGCGCGCTCCACCATCCGCGCGACAAAACCTCTGACAATGTCGATCTCGGCCGGGTTGTTCATGTCGACCATTGGCTGAACATGAAAGTTGCCGTCGCCGACATGACCCACGAGTGGCGCGATCAATCCGAGTTCGATGATGTCGCGCTTGGTTTCTTCCACGCAATCCGCAAGCCGTGCGATCGGGACGCACACGTCCGTCGGAATCGGCCGCGCCCCCGGACGCAATGCAAGACATGCCCAGTAGGCATCGTGACGTGCCTGCCAGAGTTTGGCTCGCTCCTCGTTCTTGTCGGACCAAGCAAACGGGCCGCCGCCGAAAGCCTCGGCGATTTCACCAAAACGCTTTGACTGTTCGGCGACGCTCTGCGGCGAGCCGTGAAATTCGAGCAGCAGCTGCGGCGATTCCGCGAGATCCAGACCGGAATGGGCCTTGACGGCGGCTGCAGTGACTTCGTCGAGCAGTTCGATGCGCGCGACGGGAATTGCACTCTGGATCGTCGCGATCACCGCGTCGCATGCTGCGCGAACCGTCGGAAACGGGCAGATACCACCAGCAACCGCCTCCGGAATCGGCGACAGACGCAACACCAATTCGGTGATGATGCCGAGCGTACCTTCCGATCCAACCAGCAGACGTGTCAGATCGTATCCGGAAGAGCTTTTGCGGGCCCGCCGGGCGGTCCGGACGATATCGCCGTTCGGCAACACGGCAGTCAGCGCAACGACGTTCTCTCTCATCGTGCCGTAGCGAACCGCGTTGGTCCCCGACGCACGGGTCGCCGCCATGCCGCCGAGCGAGGCGTCTGCACCTGGATCGACGGGGAAGAACAGGCCGGTATCACGCAGGTAGTTGTTGAGGGTTTGCCGGGTCACGCCGGGCTGGACCACACAATCCATGTCCTCAAAGGCCGTCCCGGTGCCGTATGCGATCATCGGTGTTGCGTGTGCAGCGCACACTCTGACGATTGCGGCGACGTCCTCGGTGCTCTCGGCGAATGCGACAGCATCCGGGGGCTGGCTTGGCAGCCATGTCAGCGGGCTGGCGTGTTGTTCGCGCATGGCTGCTGCCGTCGTAATCCGATCACCGAGGATCGGGCGCAGAGCCGCAACGGCATGGGCGACATCAGGCGCCTGGGGGGGCCGCAAAGTCATGAAAGCGAATCCTATTGATATTGACCTGCATGTAAGCATGTAAGTCAGTATTATGGAGGGAAAACACCCGGGAGGACAAGCATGCAAGAAGCCGATTTTCACGTCGTGGTAGGTGCCAAGATCACCTTTGCCAAAACCCTCTCGGAAAGTGACGTCTATCTGTTCGCCGGCGTGACCGGCGACCTGGCCCCCGTTCATTGCAACGAGGAGTATATGAGCAAGTCGGCATTCGGCAGCCGCATCGCGCATGGCGTTCTCGCGCTTGGTCTGATGTCGACGGCGTCGACGGTCATGTTCGGGCCGCACATCGAGAAATATGTCGGGCTCACTGCCGTGTCTCAAGGATACGACCGCGTCCGC
>JAPLPC010000659.1:6152-10438 GCA_026400425.1 Hyphomicrobiales bacterium
CCTACACCGTGAGTTTGCTGGAGGGCGATCGACGCCGCGCCCTCTCCGATGTCGTTGCGACCAATCAGCACGGCCAGGCTGTCGCATCCGCGGTGCATATCATGCGCTGGGTACCTGCTGAATCGTTGAAAAAGGTCGCGACGCGATGAGCGGCACCAGGAAAGTTGCGCTCGTTACCGGCGGCCGTCGCGGTATCGGGCGCGCGATCGCCTATGCGTTGGCGGGCCATGGTTTCGATGTGGTCATCAACGACGCCGTTCGCGATCAGAACGCGCAGGAAACGCTCGAGGGGATTGCGAGCCGAGGCACTCAGGGCGTTTTCGTCCAGGGTGACATCGCCGATCTCGCTGCACATGAGCGCTTGATCGCCGACGTGTGGGATGCGTTTGGTCCGGTCTCCTGCATGGTCAATAATGCCGGCGTGCAAACTGCCTTCCGCGGCGACATGCTGAATATTCCGCCGGAAAGTCTGGATCGCCTGCTGGACGTCAATGTCCGCGGCACGTTCTTCCTGACGCAACGGATGGCTCGCCGCATGATCGCGGAGCCATCCGACGAGCCAACGCATCCGGACCGTTCGATCATTTTCATTTCGTCGGGCAACGCCGTCATCGCGACGCCGGGGCAGGCGGACTACTGCATCTCCAAGGCGGGGATCGCGATGATGAGCAGTCTTTATGCGTTGCGCCTCGCAGAACACGGCATCGCCGTTCACGAGATCCGGCCCGGCATTATCAAAACCGACATGACGGCCGATGTGTTTGATAAGTACGATGGGTGGGTAAAGGCACGCGGCTTCCCCCAGGCCCGGTGGGGAGAGGCGGAAGACATCGGGCGCACGGTCGGTGTGCTGGCCGCCGGACTGCTGCCTTACGTGACCGGCGGTGCCTACCACGTCGATGGCGGCATGCACATCCGGCGAACATGATCGGAACAACGCAGCGAAGCTCAACTTGATCGCGCGACGAAATGGGAATGGCGGCAATGTACAACTACGCGGGCAAGCGAGCGATCGTCACCGGTGCGGCAAATGGAATTGGCAAGGCGATCGCGCTGCGTCTCTCCGCCGAGGGATGCGCCGTTGCGCTCTGGGATATGGACGAGCAACGCCTCCGATCGACTCTGGAAGAGCTTGGTGAAGGGCGGGGCCACTCCGCGCATGTCGTTGACGTGTCGGGGGTCGATGCGGTGAAGGCGGCTTTTGCGGCGACGACGACCGGGTGGGGGACGGCGCCTGATATCCTGGTCAACAACGCCGGTATCGGCCGGCTGGCGTCGATTCTGGATGTCACGCCGGTCGACTTCGATCGCACCCTCGCGGTGAACGTTGGTGGCACATTCAACTGCTGTCACGCCATCGTGCCGTCCATGCGCGCGAATGGCGGCGGACAGATCATCAATATGGCGTCGTGGTTCGGAAAGTCAGGACGCCCGAATTCGCTCGCCTATTGCGCCTCGAAATTCGCGATCATCGGCATGACCCAGTCGATGGCTATCGATCTTTCGGCATACGGCATCCGGGTCAACGCGGTTTGCCCGGGAACGATCGACAACACCGATATGCGCAAGCAAGCCGACGCGGAGGCCGCGAAGCTTGGCATGCCGCCAGCGGCAGAGCGCCAACATCTCATTCCGCTGAAGCGTCTGGGGCAGCCGCAGGACATTGCGCGCGTGGTGGCGTTTCTGATTTCGGACGAGGCAAGCTACATGACGGGACAATCGATCAACGTGACCGGTGGCCTCTGGATGAATTGAGCCCGCGACACCGGCGCAGTTGACACAATCATAAGAAACTTACTTACTGATGAGTAAGCAATAACCGTTGAGGCCGAACGGCCCGTCGTAGGGAGGCAAAGTTGTACGAACTGGTTGAATATCTGCTGCGAGGGGCGTTACTCGGAATCACATACGGGCTGCTCGCCTTCCCCGTCAGTCTGTTGTTCTCGACAACCGGCTCGGTCGACGTCGCTTTGGGCGCCTATGCGGTTCTTGCTGTTGCAGTCGCCTATACGATCGGCGGTCCCATTGGCATTCTGGCGGCGATCCTTGCTGCTGTGTTTGCTTCCTTCATCGTCGGCATCATTTCGCTGCGCCTCAATCGGCCTGGCGCGGTCGATCACATCACCGCGGTCCTCGGCACGTTTGGCCTCGCAATGTTCCTGGAATCGTTCATTCTGAGCGTCTTCGGTACCAATCCGATGATCCGCCAGCCGTTCGAGACATTCTGGAATCTGGGCGGCATTCGCATCAGCCCGCAGACTGGCATCAATGCTGCGGTGTGTCTTGTCATACTGACCGCGCTGTTTGTTGTACTGCGCCAGACGCCGTTCGGACGCTCCATGCGGGCAAGCGCCGCCAATCCGGTGGGCGCCTCGCTGAATGGAATTCCGGTCAGGCAGATCTGGTTTGCAACCTACTTGCTCGGTGGACTGCTCGCCGGCATCGCCGGTGTGCTGATCCTCTATACTACCGGCGCGGACTATAGTTCGGCTTTCACGTTGACGATCTGGGGCTTCGGCTCGGCGATCATCTTCGGAATGCACAGCCCGCTGCGCGGTTTTGCCGGCGGACTCATGATCGGCATGGTGCAGGCGCTTTGCGCCGGCTATCTGCCCGGAGCCTGGGCGACGGCCATTCCGTTCATCGTCATTTTCGTCGTCTTGTCCGCAGGGCGAATGAACCAGATCGCGGCCACCGGAGGGCGTGTGTAATGCTTGGGTCGATACGCTCCCGGCTGGCGCCCATAGCCGTTCTGGCGATTCTTGTCCTCTTAATCACACCGGTCATCGCAGGAAGCGCGTTCTGGCTCGACAATTCGGTCATTGTCGCCATCTTTTCGCTGCTCGCGCTTTCTGTTGGTATGGCCTATGGACAGGCCGGCATTCTTTCGATGGCGCCGGCGGCCTTTGGTGCGATCGGCGCATTTGCCACCAGCATTGTCACCGCGCGCTATGGCGTCTCGCCCTTGATCGGTCTGGTGTTGGCTTTGCTGTTGCCGGCCGTATTGGCTTATCCGATGGCGCGAGCCATTACGCGTTTGTCGCCACTGCCGCTGTCGATCGCTACGTTGTTGCTCAGCCTCGTGCTCGAACTTGCGATCCGCGAAGGCGGCAGCTTCACCGGTGGTTATATCGGGATCTCCGGCATCCCGTCGCTCTGGTTCGCAGAGAGCATCTTCGCCATGCACGTGCTGTCGTGGTGCCTGGTTGTGGCCGTGCTGGTGCTTTATGCCAACCTCACGGAGTCTGCGATTGGTCGGGCCGTAAAGACCGCGCGGCATGATCCATTGCGTGCAACCGCCGATGGCGTCAACGTGCCAGCCTTGCTGGCATGCTACTTTGCGATTTCAGCATCCGTCGCAGGCCTCGCAGGGTGGCTGTACGCTCACCATCTCACTTATATGGGGCCGGACTCGCTCACGATGCACGTCTCGATCAAGATCGTGCTGATGGCGGTTATCGGCGGGGCGTCGACGCTGCTTGGCCCGATTTTGGGCGCTGCATTTCTTACGCTTCTCACGCTTTATCTTCCGGCAGCCGAAACACAAGGAATGATTTTCGGCATCGTACTCATCTTCGTTCTGCTGGTGGCGCCGAACGGTGTGTTTGGCACCGATTGGAAAAAGTTGCTGATGAAGCGTGCGACACAGAAGTCGGCTGCGGTTCGGACGGTCGCGACGGGAGAGGGCGCAGCATGACCATTCGCGTGAGTGATATCACCGTTCGCTTCGGCGGCGTAACCGCCGTGAAGGATGTCTCCCTCGAACTGAAGCCGGGCCAGATCGTCGCTGTTATCGGGCCGAATGGATCGGGCAAGAGCACTTTGTTCAATGCGATCACAGGGATGGTAAGACCCGCCGCGGGCACCATTGCCATCGATGATACCCGGATCGATACCTTGCCCGCCTATGGCCGCATCGCGATCGGCCTTGCACGGACATTCCAGACGCCGCGCTTCGATCCAAAGGTGACAGTCGATGAGGCTGTCATGTGCGGGTTCTATCCGGTGCACAAGACCGGCATCTTCAACGCTATGCTGCGATTGCCCAAGGCGGTAGCCGAAGAGGCCGAGTTTCGCGCACGCTGCTCGGCCATTCTCGACGATCTGCGCCTGACGGAGTTTCGGTCGCTCACCATGAACGAGCTGCCGATGGGGCGGGTTAGGCTTGTGGAAGTCGCGCGTGCCGTTGCGAACGGGCCAAAATATATCCTGCTCGACGAACCTGCAGCCGGCCTCGAGCGCGACGAGCAACGGATGCTGTCGAAGGAGATTCGCAAGCTTGCCGA
>JAPLPC010000659.1:10479-11342 GCA_026400425.1 Hyphomicrobiales bacterium
TCGAGCACAATTTCGGTCTCATTCGCGAACTGGCCGAGCATGTGATCGTGCTCAAGGAAGGCGCGAGACTTCTTGAGGGTCGGCCGGAGACAATCGCGAAAGATCGCGCCTTCATAGACGTATATCTTGGGAGTGCCGGGCGATGAACGTCGAACATTCCACCGCTTCAGGCGGATCGGCTTTGTCATGCCATGGGTTGAGCGCGCGGTATCACCGCGTCACGGTGGTGTCCGGCGTCGAGCTGTCGCTTCGGGCCGGCGAGATGTTGGCTGTTCTGGGGTCGAACGGCGCCGGCAAGAGTAGCATGTTGCGGGCCATCGCCGGCATCGTGAGCGGCAGCGGCGAAATTGTCGTGAACGGCCGAAATCTCGGGGGCATGAGCGCTCACAAGCGGGCGCTGCATGGTCTGTCGCTGGTGCCAGAGCAGCGCGGCAACATTTTCCATACCATGTCGGTGCGCGAGAATATTGACATCGGTCTGGCCTTGTTGCCCGCGTCGGAACGCGAGGCGCAGCGCGCGTTCATCATCGATCTGTTTCCGATCCTGAGGGCACGGGAAACCGCGATGGCTGGAATGCTGTCGGGCGGTGAGCAGCAGATGCTTGCGATCGGTCTCGCGCTCGGGCGCAAACCGACTGTTCTGGCGCTCGACGAGCCAAGCCAAGGGCTCGCGCCAGCCGTATTCGACATCCTCGCTTCGGCTTTTGAACGCTTGAAGAAAAACGGCGTTGCGCTCTTGCTCGCCGAACAGAACGTCCCCTTCGCGGCACGGATTGCCGATCGCTACGTGGTTCTCGCTCATGGACACATCGTCCGCAGCGGAGGACGTGCGGATCTCGATGACCCCGAGCAAATCGCCGAAG
>JAPLPC010000277.1 GCA_026400425.1 Hyphomicrobiales bacterium
TCGGTCAGCTTGGTGCACATCAGCTTGCCCTCGTCGGGGCGCTCCACGGTGACGACCATATCCGCCTCGCGCTTGGCCAGCGAGAAGGTGCGCGGCAGGGCGACCAGCTGGATCACCAGATCGGGATTGGCGGCGGCGAAGGCGCCGAGCTTGTCGGCCAGAAAGTAATTGCCGAGCCCGTCCGGCGCGCCGATGCGCACCGTGCCGGCGATCTTGTCCGCCGCCGACGACAGCTGCGAGCCCACGCGCAGCAGTTCGGACTCGGCGCGTTCGGCGGCGGCGAGCAAAGCGACGCCGGCGGGGGTCAGCGACGAGCCCGTGGTCTGGCGATTGAGCAGCTTGGTCTTGAGGTCTTTTTCCAGCGCGGTGAGCTGGCGCGCGACGGTGGCGTGGTTGAGCTTGAGCCGCTTGGCGGCGCCGAGAATTTGCCCGGTGCGGGCGACTTCGAGGAAAATGCGTACTCTGTCCCAGTCCATCGCAGGACTTTATGGGCTCCTCAGCGGCTCGGCAATATATCGCGCCGAGTTATGTCCGGTGCCGGACAAATTAGACGCGAGCTGCGGGCCGTCGCCGCGCCTCGGACACGTGATTGTCACTCGGCAGACTTGAAAGCCGGGATAGCCTCTCCACATCAAAACTTAAAATTGGGAGGTCCCCAATGTCGGCAGCCTATGATCCCGTCACCGTCGCGTTGATGCGCGATGTCCTCAACAAGGTCGTCGCGAAAGTGCCCGAGCAGCATCGTACGTCCGCCAACCAGGCCGCGATCGCAGGCCGCATCCTCGCAACGGCAGCCCAGGGCATTAGGTCAGAGGAAGCGCTCACCAGCGAGGCATTGGCCGAGGTGAAGGAAATCTTCACCGGCCCGGTCGGCATGAAGCGCCTGCACAGCGGTCTGTCGAAAGTGTTCGGCTGACGAGTCGGCGAGATCGTAGCGCAGATGCAGCGCTCATCCGCACTACGATCGATGTTTAGCCGAACTTGTGCGAGACGTTCTTCGTCACCGTGTAGCAGCCGAGGCCTTCGATGCCGCCTTCTCGGCCATAGCCGGAATCCTTGACGCCGCCGAATGGCGTCTCCGCCGTCGAGGCCACGAAGTGATTGATGCTGAGATTGCCGGTCTCCACGTCGTTGGCAATCCGCTGCACGTTGTCGGCTGAATGCGTGAACGCATAGGCGGCGAGGCCGAAGGGCAGCGCATTCGCCTTGGCAATGGCTTCGTCGAGATCCTTTACCGGATTGATCAGCGCCAGCGGGCCGAACGGCTCTTCGTTCATGGCCAGCGCATCGTCGGGCACATCGGCCAGCACGGTGAGTGGATAGAAGTAGCCGCGATTGGCAATGCGTTCGCCGCCGGCCAGCACGCGCGCGCCGCGCTGCCTGGCGTCGCCCACCAGCCGCTCCATCGCCTCGACGCGGCGCGGATTGGCCAAGGGGCCAAGCTGCGTCGTCGGATCCATCCCGTTGCCGATCTTCAGCGCCGCCGCACCGTCTGCAAAGGTCTTGGCGAACACCTCGAAATTCTTCTCCTGCACGAAGAAGCGCGTCGGCGCGACGCAGACCTGGCCGGCATTGCGCGATTTGGTGGCGACCGATGCCCTGGCGGTCGCCACCGGATCGACATCGTCGCACACGATCACCGGACCGTGGCCGCCGAGCTCCATGATGGCCGGCTTCATCGCCTGGCCCGCCATGGCGGCGAGATGCTTGCCGACCGGCACCGAGCCGGTGAAGGTGATCAGGCGAATGGCGTCATGCGGCACCAGATAGCTTGATATGTCGGCGGGATCGCCGAACACCAGATTGAGCACGCCCGGTGGCAGGCCGGCATCGTGGAAGGCGCGCACCAGCTGCAGCGCGCCGGCCGGGGTTTCCTCCGACGCCTTGAGAATGATCGAGCAGCCCGACGACAGCGCGCCGGCGACCTTGCGGCCGGGTGAGCTCATCGGAAAATTCCACGGCGAGAACGCGGCCACCGGTCCGATCGGCTGGCGATACACCGTGTGCTGCAAGCCAGGTCCGGCCGGGATCACGCGGCCATACATCCGCATCCCCTCGGTGGCATCCCATTCGATGATCTCGGCGCCGCGCAGAATTTCGAGCCTGGCCTGATCGAGCGGCTTGCCCTGTTCGAGCGTCATCGCGACGGCCATCTCGTCCACGCGCGAACGGATCAGTGCTGCGGCTTTCAGGATGATCTGCGCGCGCGCATTCGGCGCGGTCCTGCGCCAGACGTGAAAGCCGCGCACCGCCGCATCCAGTGCATCGTCGAGATCGGCGCGGGTGGCGTGCGGCACGGTGCCCAGCACGCTCTCGTCGGCGGGATTGATGATCGGCGTGCCGGAAGCCCGGCGCCAGTGTCCATCCACGTAAAGCTCGATCTCTGGATAGGCCATTCGCAACTCCACTTTCTTGTCGCTGGAGACGGTTGACTCCGCCTCGCTTGCGCGGCATCAAGCATATATTCGTATAATAGAACAAGAGTTCTGTCAGATAGAACGATGAGATGCTGGATACGGCGCGAGCCGAACGCGCGGAAAACAAGCTTCGACAACAAGGGTGGGGAGTAGAGACATGAGAGGGCACAAGGCCGCGTGGTCGTTGACACGCCGTGCTGCAATCGCAGGCGCATTCGCCGTGAGCGCGATGGCGGTGATGCCGGCACAGGCGCAGGACGCCTATCCGAGCAAGATGATCCGATTGCTGGTGCCGTTTCCTGCCGGCAGCGCCACCGATGTCGAAGCGCGCTTTCTCGCCGAGAAAGTCGGCGCCGTGCTCGGCCAGAAGCTGCTGGTCGACAACAAGCCGGGCGCCAACGCCAATATCGGCGCCGCCGAGGTCGCGCGCGCGGCGGGCGATGGCTACACGCTGTATCTCGCCACCAACTCCACCCATTCGGCCAATGTGCATCTCTACAACAAGATGCCGTTCGATCCCGTCGCCGACTTCACGCCGATCGCGCGGCTGACGCGCAATCCGCTGGTGATGGTGGTCGCCAAGGACTTTCCGGCCAAGGACCTCAAGGAATTCATCGCCTACGCGAAGGCCAATCCCGGCAAATTGAGCTACGGCTCCGGCAACACCGGCAGCATGGCGGCGGCGCAACTCGTGAAGTCGATGGCCACGATCGACGCGGTGCGGATTTCCTATCCCGGCACGCCGCAGGCGATCACCGATCTGCTCGGCGGCCGCATCGAATTCATCATCACCGACGTCGCCGTGACGCGCGAGTTCATCAACAATGGCAGCCTGCGCGCGCTCGGCGTGACGACGGTGCAGAAGGTGTCGTCGTTGCCGAACGTTTCGCCGATGGCCGAGGTCGGTTTGCCCGGCTACGATTTCGCCGCCTGGAGCGGGTTGTTCGGTCCGAAGAACATGCCGGCCGATATTGTCGAGAAGCTCAACAAGGCCTTCCTGCAAGTGATGGCCACCGACGAGGCGAAGAAGTTCTTCGCCGATATCGGCCTCGAGCCGGATGTCTCGTCGCCCGCAGGTCTCGCCGAACACGTCACCAAGCAGACCGAGTTGTGGGGGAAAATCATCAAGGAGTCCGGCCTTGAAAAAATCTGATCCCGTCAATGCCTGCTTCGGGCAGCTGCCGGCGCTGCTGGAACGCGACGCCGCGCTGATCCAGCGCGGGCGATTCTGCGACGTCGATTGCCTGCTGGGCTCGACCGAACAGAGCTATCACGTCGCCATTCGTGCAGGCCGCATCATCGACATGGTTCCGGCCCCCGTGCTGATGCGCTCATGGACGTTCGGCTATCGCGCCACGCCCGACGCTTGGACGGCGTTCTGGCAGCCGATGCCGAAGGCCGGCTGGCACGATCTGTTGTCGCTCACCAAGCGCGGCGAAGCCACGTTGGAAGGCGACATCAAGCCGTTCATGACCAACCTGCAATATTTCAAGGATCTGCTCGCTCTCCCGCGCAACACCGGAGGTGCAGCATGAGCGCCTATATCGAGCCGATGGTCGGCCGCTACGTGCATGTCGATATCGACGGCACCCTGCACCGCATCTATTTCGAGGAAGCCGGCCAAGGCATTCCCCTGGTCTGTCTGCACACCGCCGGCTCCGACAATCGGCAGTGGCGCTATCTGCTGGCCGATGAGGAGTTCACCAAGCACTTCCGCATCATCGCGTTCGATCTGCCCTGGCATGGCAAATCGAATCCGCCGGCGAATTGGGATGGGTCGGAATATCGGCTCACCACCAAGCGCTACACGCAGACCATCCGCGCGTTTTGTAACGCGCTCGATCTCGACAAGCCGGTGGTGATGGGCTGCTCGATCGGCGGCCGTATCGTGCTCAACCTCGCCATCGATCATGCCAGCGAATTCCGCGCATTGATCGGTCTCGAAGCCGCCGACTTCCAGGCGCCGTGGTACGACACCGCCTGGCTCAATCGGCCGGACATCCACGGCGGCGAAGTCTGCGCCGCGCTGGTCTCGGGCCTCGTCGCGCCGCAGTCGCCGGCCGAGGCGCGGATGGAAACGCTGTGGGCCTACCAGCAGGGCGGCCCCGGCGTGTTCAAGGGTGATCTGTATTTCTATCGCGTCGACGGCGACCTGCGCGGCCGCACCAAGGCGATCGATACCAAGCTGTGCCCGCTCTATCTGCTCACCGGCGAATACGATTTCTCGTGTTCGCCCGAAGACACCGTGCGTACGGCGGCCGGCATTACCGGCGCGGACGTCACGGTCATGGAGCAACTCGGTCATTTTCCCATGAGCGAGCATCCTGCGCAGTTCCGGCGCTACATCGCGCCGGTGCTGGAGACGATCAAACAAAAACACATTTCTTGAGGAGGGGGTTCCAATGACTTCAATGAAAAGCGCACTCTATATGTCCGCAGCACTCGTGCTGTCGGCGCGCGCGGCTAGCGCGGCCGAGACCATCAAGATCGGCGTGCTCAACGACCAATCCGGCGTGTTCGCCGACAATGGCGGCACCGGCTCGGTGGCGGCTGCGAAGCTTGCAGCCGAAGAGTTCGGCGGCGAGATCAACGGCCAGAAAATCGAGATCGTCACGGCCGATCACCAGAACAAGCCCGACGTCGCTGCGGCCACCGCGCGCCGCTGGTTCGACACCGACAACGTCGACATGATCGCCGATGGTGCGGCCTCCTCCGCCGGCTTCGCCATCCTCGAAGTTGCCAGGCAGAAGAACAAGATCTTCACCATCAGCGGTCCCGGCTCGTCGGATTTCACCGGCAAGGCCTGTTCGCCGGTTTCGTTTCACTTCAACTACGACACCTATGCTCTGTCCAAGCTGACCTCGGAAGCCATCACCAAGGCCGGCGGCAACACCTGGTATTTCATCTCCGCCGACTATGCCTTCGGCCACGCGCTGCAGCGTGACGCCACCAAGTTCATCGAAGGCGCCGGCGGCAAGGTGATCGGGTCGTCCGCGCATCCGCTGGGCACCGCCGACATGGCGTCGTTCCTGCTGCAGGCGCAGGGTTCCAAGGCCAAGGTGGTCGGCCTCGCGACCTCCGGCGCTGACGTGCAGACCGCCATCAAGCAGGCCGGCGAATTCGGCATCGTCGAGAGCGGCCAGCAACTTGCCGGTCTTCTCGTCTTCATCACCGACGTCAATGCACTCGGCCTCAAAGCGACCCAGGGCCTGCAGGTGACGACGTCGTTCTATTGGGATCTCAACGACAGCACACGCGCCTGGACGAAGAAATATCTCGCGCTGACCGGCGGCAAAGTGCCGAGCATGGTGCAGGCCGGCGTCTATAGCGGCGTGCATCATTATCTCGCTGCGGTGAAAGCGGCCGGCACCAAGGATTCCGCCACGGTGGCCAAGAAGATGCACGAGCTGAAGGTCAATGACGCTTACAACAAGGACGTCACCGTGCGTCCCGATGGCCGCGTGCTGCACGACATGTATCTGGTGCAGGTCAAGAAGCCGGACGAGTCCAAGTACAAGTTCGATTACTACAAGGTCATCACCACGTCGCCGGGCGAACAGGCGTTCCGCCCGATGAGCGAAGGCAACTGCCCGCTGGTCAAGGGCTGATTCACCAAGCGCAGGCGGACGCAGCGTGGCTGCGTCCGCCTCTCCGATCTCGATTTGGAATGAAAAAGGAAAGCGGCATGACGACTGCCATTGGATTCATCGGTCTGGGCGTAATGGGCGAGCCGATGTGCCGCAATCTGGCCAAGAAGTCGGGCGTGCCGGTTTACGGCTTCGACCGCGCCGATGCGCCGCTCGAACGCCTCGCCGAAGCCGGCGTCAAGCGCGCCACCACATTGGCCGAACTCGCCAAGACCTGCGACGTGATCTTCATGGCGCTGCCGAGTGGCAAGCATGTCGCTGCGGTCTGCGAGGGCGATGACGGCCTGCTCGCGCATGCCGATGCACGCCACACCATCGTCGATCTCGGCACCTCGCCGGTGGAAGCCAGCCGCGAACTCGCCAGCGCCTCCGCCGCCATCTTCGCCAAACTTCAGCCGCTGATTGCCACCTTTGCCACGGACATCACCCATTGCGGTGATGTCGGTGCGGGGCAGGTGGTGAAGATCCTCAACAATATGGTGCTGATGGAAACCGTGGTCGCGCTCAGCGAGGCACTGGAAACCGCCAAGCGCGCCGGCCTCGATCCGAAAGTGGTGTTCGAGACCCTGGCCAAGGGCTCGGCGGATAGTTTTGCTTTGCGCAATCACGGCATGAAGGCGATGCTGCCAGGCAATTTCCCGGAGCGTGCTTTCTCGACCGAATATGCCCGCAAGGACATCTCCTATGCGCTCGATCTCGCCCGCTCGGTGAACATCCAGTTGCAGGGCGCGGAACTCGCCGACAAGATGCTCGGCCAGGCGATTGACGCCGGTGACGGCGATCTCTACTGGCCGGTGATTGCACGCGTCCTCGAGACATCGCGCACCTGATCGGACCACGATGAACAAGCCCGCCAGCAAAGCCAAACCAGATGCGCCGGTGCGTGAAGCCGGTGAGGGCGGTGTCGCCGCCGTCGAGCGGGCGCTGTCCATCGTCGCCGCGCTGGAGAATGCCGACAAGCCGATGACGCTGGCGGAACTCGCGGTGCGCACCGGCTTCTACAAGAGCACGATCCTGCGGCTTTTGAGCTCGCTGATCCCGACCGGCTATGTCACCCGCCTGCCGGACGGCACCTATGATCTCGGCCCCACCGCGTTTCGGCTCGGCGTCGCTTTCACCCGCAAGAATGCGCTCGGCCATCATGTGGTGCCGGCGCTGCAGGAGCTGGTCGATCGCGGCACCGAGAGCGCATCGTTCCATGTGCGGCAGGACAACGACAACCGCGTCTGTCTCTATCGCATCAATTCGCGTCACGCGACGCTGGATCGCGTCGAGGCCGGCCACAGCTACGCGCTGCTGCGCGGTGCCGCCGGCCACATCATTCTCGCTTACGACGGGGCCGAAGGCGCGCGCTACGATGCCATCCGCGCTGATGGCAACGATGTCTCGCTCGGCGAGCGCGACCCGAGCTGCGCGGCAGTGGCGGCGCCGGTGTTCGGCCCGCGCGGCATCCTGGTCGGCGTGATTTCGCTGTCGGGGCCGCGCGAGCGGTTCGGCGACAGCCGTATTGCGGAGATGAAGAGCCTGCTGGGTCCCGTCGCAGCCAAACTCACCGTCAATCTCGGCGGCGAATGGCCGGCATTCACATCCTGAGAAAGAGCGTCTGATCGATGGCCACGTCCTCATCCATGCCTGACGTTCTCGTCATCGGCGGCGGCAGTGCGGCTTTGTGCTCGGCGCTGATGGCGCGCGAGGCGGGCGCGTCGGTGCTGATGCTGGAATCCGCACCGAAAGAATGGCGAGGCGGCAATTCCATGCATGTGCGCAATCTGCGCTGCATGCATGACGAGCCGCAGGACGTGCTGGTCGAGGCCTATCCCGAAGAGGAATACTGGCAGGACCTGCTCAAGGTCACCGGCGGCCTGACCAACGAGCCGCTGGCGCGCATGGTGATCCGCCATTCGTCGCGATGCCGGCCGTGGATGCGCAAGCACGGCGTGCACTTCCAGCCGCCATTGTCGGGCGCGCTGCATGTGGCGCGCACCAATGCGTTCTTCATGGGCGGCGGCAAGGCGCTGGTGAACGCCTATTATCGCAGCGCTGAACAACTCGGCGTCGAGATCCGCTACGACTCGCCGGTGAAGAGCCTCGAACTCGAAGACGGCCAGTTCGTCGCCGCCATCACCGAGTCGGGCGAGCGCATCACCGCGAAAAGCTGCGTGCTCGGCTGCGGCGGTTTCGAGAGCAATCTCGAATGGCAGCGCGAAGCCTGGGGCCAGAACGAGCGCGGTGAGTGGACCGCGGAAAACTTCCTGATCCGCGGCACCCGCTTCAATCAGGGCGTGCTGCTGAAATTCATGATCGATGCCGGCGCCGACACCATCGGCGATCCCACCCAGGCGCATTGCGTCGCCATCGATGCCCGCGCGCCGCTCTATGACGGCGGCATCTGCACGCGCATCGATTGCGTGTCGCTCGGCGTCGTCGTCAATCGCGAGGCCAAGCGCTTCTATGACGAAGGCGAGGATTTCTGGCCGAAGCGCTATGCGATCTGGGGCCG
>JAPLPC010000362.1 GCA_026400425.1 Hyphomicrobiales bacterium
GAAGAACACGAAGCCCACCATGTCGGCGCCCGCCTGCAGAGACGCATCGAGCGTCTCCGGCGTGGACAGGCCGCAAATCTTGACGGTCAGGGGCATGCTCTCAGGGGCCAAGGCAATGTAATGGATGAGCGGAATGGACGAGCGGGCAAGCCGGCACCGACACAAGTCGACAACGACAGATGTACGCAGCCGGGCGGATTTTACAACGTCGCGCCGGCCTTGTCTCGCTCGCCGGCCGCATAGGGCGCTGGCAGGCTCTGCACCGGCCGTTGAGCGGGCTGCAGCACGGCGGCTTCGGCCCGCAGGTCTGCCAGTTCGGCACGGGCCCGGCGTGCATCGGCCTCGTGCTGGCGCGCCGCGCGGCGCCAATGACGCTGCCTGATCCAGGTCGCGCTGCCGCCGGCCACGACGCCGACGATGGCGACGACGATCAAAACCACGAACAGCGGCAACCTGGCACCGATCGAGGGATCGCTGCTGTTGAACGGATCGAACGAGACGGTCACTAGGTGACGGTTGGCCACTGCGAAGACGAGAAACAGGATCGCAAGCGGGACAACGATGAGAGCCGTGAGGAATTTGCGCATCGACATCTTTCACGAATGGTGAAGCGAGCACGAAACGCCCGAGCGTAACGATTCCGGCGTGGCGACGCGGGCAGCCCCGCTGACCCCAAGCGAATTACGAAACGCTGGCTTCCGATGGCTGCGCCACTGGCGGCGCAGACGGATCACGGTTCAGCCGCTCGCGCATTTCCTTGCCGGTTTTGAAGAACGGCACACTCTTCTGATCCACCGGCACATGCTCGCCGGTGCGTGGATTGCGTCCGGCACGGGCCGGACGATGCTTCACGGAGAAAGCACCAAAACCGCGCAACTCAACCCGATCACCGCGCGCAAGCGCTGCGACGATTTCGTCGAGGATCGCATTCACGATATTCTCCACATCCCGCTGATACAGATGCGGGTTGTGTTCAGCGATGCGTTGGACGAGTTCGGATTTGATCATTGAGACGTTGAGGTTTGAAGAGGTAGCTGCATTTCCGTGAAAAAGCCCTGAGCTGTCAAGCCGCTAAATGCCGATAGTTGCTCCGAAAATGCGTGACATTTGCTTCAAAAAGCGCTTGGCAGCCTGCTCGCAGTGCAGAAGATGGGGTTGCGACGATGCAACCCGACAGCTTCAGGATTCAGCTCAGTTCAGCGATACCGGACGCCACAGCGCCAGCATCCCGTCGAGCCTCATACCGTCCACGGCCTGCGCGAAACCGCCCTGCTCCACCTGACGGGCCACGGAGGACAAACCCACCACATCCAGCGCCAGCGTGGTGGCGACGCGCAGGAAAGTCAGATCGCCGAATTTCGGCGACAGCTTGTAGTCACGGACGGGCAGATCGCTCTTGATCTTCTTCTCGGCCACGAGCCAGGCCACCGCCGTCTTCTCGTCGCCGATTTGATCGATCAGCTTGAGGCCGACGGCCTGGCGGCCGGTGAACACGCGTCCATCGGCGACTTTCTCGATCTGCGCCTCATCCATGGCGCGCCGGTTCTGCACGAGGCCGCGGAACCAGGTGTAGTTGTCTTTCACCAGCGCTTCCAGGACAGCGCGCGCTTCCGGCGTGGGTTCATCGACGCCGTTCGGCGACGCCTTGAGCGGCGAGGATTTCACTTCATCGAGCTTGACGCCGATCGTTTTCATCAGGCCGCTGAGAACCGGAAACTGCACCAGCACGCCGATCGACCCCACCATGGAGGTTTGCTGCGCGACGATCTGGTCCGAGGCGAGTGCGGCGATATAGGCGCCGGATGCAGCGACGCCTTCCACCACTACCACCATCGGCTTCTTCGCCTTCA
>JAPLPC010000249.1 GCA_026400425.1 Hyphomicrobiales bacterium
GAACGACGTCGTCCCATGGCGGACCCTTCTTCGATGTCTTCTCGCCAAGCGACAGCATCACCCAGACATTGCCCTTTGAGAGCAGATCGAGAACCGCGCGCAGATTCGGATCGTTCCTGCCCTGCGCGGGGTCCGGACGGCCCATGTGGTCGATCAGGACGGGCACTTTGAGCGACGCGATCTTGTCGAGATTGGCGACGATGCCGTCCTTCTCCGGTTGGAACTTGGCGTACCAGCCGAGTTCGTTGATCCGCGCAATGGCGCGTTCGTAATCCTTGTCGGACAGCACCGCACCAAGCTCCTTGCGGAAACTGAAGCGGGCGCCGCCGACGCCGGCATCATTCAGCTTGGCGAGATAGGCATCGTCGCGCTCGGCGAACACCAGGGCGTTGGCACAGCCTTTGTAGTTCGGGCCCATCGCCGCCAGGCCGTCGAGGACCACCGAGTGATCGGCGCCATAGGTCGTCGTCTGCACGATGATGCCGCGCTCGATGCCGAGGGCCTTGTGGACGCGGAGTGCCGCTTCCCAGGTCGCACTGGGCATCTGATAGGCGGCACCCGGTCGGACCGGATAGCGCTCCGCCGGACCCATCACGTGGAACTGGCTGTCGATGCTTTTCGGCGGCGGCTTGCGGCATGGCGTGCGCGGGTTCGGGTCGAACGGCAGATAGTCGGGCATTGCTTTATCCTTTTAATCGATCACGGCGGTGAAATCGCATTGCACCAGGGCGCCGCCTTCCATCTCCAGCGGGAGGGCATGGCGCGCCGGCCGCGAATGCTCGTCGGGAAACATCTTCAGCCACTCGACATTGACCGGGCCGCGATTGCTGCGGTCCTTGAGCCACACCGTCATCTTGATGATGTCGTCGGTGCTGCCGCCGCCGGCTTCGACGATCGCCTTCATATGCGCGAACATGTTGGCGCACTGGCTCGCCAGATCCGCGGGCATTTCGCCGGTGGTGGGATCGCGGCCGAGAATGACGCCGGACATCAGCAGATGGTCGATGCGGCAGGCATTGGGGATCGGATTGGCGTGCTTGAACTCGCCAATATGCACGCTGCGGCGGCGCTGGGCAGTTGTCATGGCTGCGGTCTCCGGATCATGGTCAGACGAATTGGCACGACACCGAGCCATAAGGCCCGTAATCAGCATGAATCGTATCGCCGCGGGCGACTTCGATCGGGCGGGTGAAGGAGCCGGCCAGCACGACCTCGCCCGCAGCTAGATAGGCGTCATGCGGCGCGAGGCGATTGGCGAGCCACGCAATGCCGTTGGCAGGATGATTCAGCACGCCGGCAGCCACCCCGGTTTCCTCGATCTGGCCATTCTTGAACAGCAATGCGCTGACCCAGCGCAGATCGACATCGAGCGGGCGGAACGGGCGACCGCCGGTCACCAGCGCGGCATTCGCGGCGTTGTCGGAAATCGTATCCACCACCGTGCGCGGCTTCTTGGTCTGCGGATGTACGCGGTGCATGCGCGTCTCCAGGATTTCGAGCGCCGGCGTGACATAGTCGGTCGCGTTCAGCACGTCGAAGATCGTGCAGTCGGGTCCGCGCAGGTCGGTCTTGAGCACGAATGCGAGCTCGACCTCGATGCGCGGCGCAAAGAAGCGCTCATACGGGATGGTGCCGGCATCCTGATAGAACATGTCGGCGAACAGCACGCCGTAATCCGGCTCGGAAATGCTGACCGCATTCTGCATCGCCTTCGAGGTCAGGCCGATCTTGTGGCCCTTGATCACCCGCCCGCGCTGCAATTGCAGCTGCGTCCAGCTGCGCTGGATCGCATAGGCATCCTCGATGGTGAGATCGGGATGATCGGCGCTGAACATGGTGATCAGCGTCTTGGTCCGCTCCGCCTCGTCGAGGCGACGGGCCAGCGCATCGATCTCGGATTGTGCCAGCATGATCAGGCCTCCTCGACGACGGCGTTGCGGAGAATACCGATCTGCGAGGAGGCGATCTCCACCACATCGCCCGGCTTCAGCCAGCGTGGCGGCGTGAACCGCGCACCGGCGCCGGTCGGCGTTCCCGTGGCGATCATGTCGCCGGGCTTCAGCGTGGCGAATGTCGAGAGATAGGCGATCAGGTAGTCGAACGGAAACATCAGCCGCTCGGTGGAGTCGTTCTGGCGCTCCTCGCCATTGACCCGCGTGACGATGTCGAGCGGCCCCTTGGGATCGCATTCGTCCGCCGTGACGATCCATGGCCCGACGCTGCCGGAGCGATCGAAATTCTTGCCCTGGGTGACGTTGAACTTGCCGTGGTGCAGCCAGTCGCGGATCGAGCCTTCATTGCACAGTGTCATACCGAAAATATGCGACCAGGCATCGTCGCGGCTGATGTGGCGACCTTGCTTGCCGATCACGATCACCAGTTCGCCCTCATAGTCGAGCTGTTCGGAGACTCTCGGCTTTTCGATCGGCTGGCCGGATCCGACCACCGACGACGGATTGCGCACGAACAGGCTCGGATATTTCGGCAGATCCGAACTGTCCTTGTATTCGGCGTTGCGGTCCTTGTAGTTGACCCCGATGCACCACAGTTTTTCCGGCGCCGGGATCGGCGACAGCAGTGCGACCTCGGCGAGCCGATGATCCGGCTTGCGGCCGGCAATTGCCGCCTGCGCCTTCGCCAGACCGTCGCCCGCGATCAGCGTGCGCAGATCGGGAAACTCGGAGCCGAGCAAGGCGCCGAGATCGATCACGCCGTCATCGACCACCACGCCATAGCGGCTGTTGCCGCCGATCGAGTAGCTGCACAGTTTCATGAGGTTCTCCTGAGATGCCGCGCGGTTGCGTGACGGCGGATGAAGGTGCGGAAATGAAAATCGACGGACGCGGCGGTGACGCGCACTGTCATGACATCACTTCGACGTCTGGAATACGGGCTTCAGCGTGACGATCTCGCCGAGCCGCGCGTAACGCGGACCGGCGATCCGCGCGATCGGGTCGAGGCTCTCGGTCTCGATCTTGTCATTCACGAGCAGGCCGTCCCTGATATGGAACGCCACCACCTCGCCGACGATCAGCCGGCTACGGGTCTCGCCGAACTCGAGACATTGACGGAAACGGCATTCCATCGCGATCGGCGCAGCGGCGAGGCGCGGCACCGCGATGTGATCGCTGGCAATCGTCTCCAGCCCGAGCATATCGACCTCGCTCACCTCGGGCGGATGCTCCGCCGAGCTGTCGTGAACGGCCGACAGCAATGGCGAGTCCGCGATATGAATGACGTATTCCTCCCGCGCGAGGATGTTGCGCGCGGTGTCCTTGTAGACACCGGCCTTGCGCCCGACGCTGATGGCCAGCATCGGCGGCTTGGGCGACACGAATGTAAAGGCGCTGAACGGCGCGAGATTGACGGCGCCGCCAGGCGACAGGCTCGTCACCCACGCGATCGGACGTGGCACGACGATGCCGGTGAGCAGTCGATAGGCCTTCTCGGCGCCGAGTTCGGCAGGATCGATTTTCATGCGTCATTCAGCCTTGATGGCGACCTTGCGCACGATCGGAAGCCACTTGGCGTCCTCGCGATCGAGATAGGCCGTGAATTCTGCCGGCGTCATGGGCATCGCCTCGGCGCCGAGCTTCTCGAATTTATCGACGACGCTCGGCTCCTTGAGGATGGCCACCAGGGCACCATGTAGTTTATCGACGATGGCCGCGGGTGTCCCTGCCGGCGCAAACAGCCCCGTGAAGGTCTGACCATCGAAATCGGGATAGCCGAGTTCGGTAAAGGTCGGCACGTCTGGCATCGACTTCAGGCGGTGCGGGCTGGTCACCGCCAGCGCCCGGAGCATGCCGCTCTTGATATATTGCAGGCTGACCGACACCTGGTCGAAGGCGAACTGCACCTGGCCGCCGAGCAGATCATTCGTCGCCGGCGCGTTGCCACGGTAATGCGCGGTGACCCAGTTCACATTCAGTTTCGATTGCATGAGTTCGCTGAGCAGATGATTGGTGGTGCCGGCGCCTGGCGATGCCATCGTCAGTTTGCCGGGATCGGCTTTCGCAAGCGCCAGCAGATCCGCGAAGGTCGCGGCTTTCACGGACGGATGGATTTCGAGCAGCAAGGGCGTCATCGAAATGCTCGAGATCGGCACGAAGTCGCGTTTCCAGCGATAGGCATCACGCTTGTTGATCTCCGGCGCGAACAGCACCGGGCCATTGGCGCCGACCATCAGCGTGTAGCCGTCATTGGGTGATTTCGCCAGAGCTTCACCGGCGATCATGCCGCCGGCACCGGACTTGTTCTCGATGACGAAGGGCTGGCCGAGCTTGTCCTGGAGCCTGTCGGCCACGATGCGCGCCGCGCTGTCCACGTTGCCGCCGGCCGGATAGGGCACGAGCAGTTTGACCGTATGCGTCGGCCATTCCTGGCTCATCGCAGCGCCATTCACCAGCGCCGCCACGACGGCTACAGCTGTCCATAGAGCCTTCATCGATTCCTCCCGTGCGACGCGGCGTTGACGCCGCTGATCCGACTTGCGGCGCCAATCGAGTGGCGCCATTCCACCGGACAATCCAATCGCCAGCTTTACTTGTCGACCGCGATATGCGGTTATTGTCCACATTATGGACAGTCGGACGATCCAGGCGGGGTCAGAGCCGCGACAGGGTGCGCAGGCGATCCGGCGCGCTCTCTCGGTTCTGCGCGTTCTCGCCGCCGGTGGTGAAAACGGTTTGCCGCTGAAGGAAGTCCTGCAGGCGACCCGGCTGTCACGGCCGACGGTGCATCGCATCGTGCATGTGCTGGTGGAGGAAGGTCTGGTCGAACGCCATCAGCGCTCGGGCCGCTACGCGATCGGTACGCAAGTGCCCGAACTGGCGCTGGCCCGCCCGTCGCGGTCGCCATTGCTGGCCGCAGCCGACGAGATCATGCAGCGGACCTCCGAACTGATCGGCGACACGCTGTTTCTCACGGTGCGGACCGGCAACGACACCCTCTGCGTGGACCGGCGAATTGGCTCCTACCCGATCCAGGTGCTGTCGATCGCGGTCGGCGCACGCCGTCCGCTCGGCGTCAGCAGTGCCGGCGTCGCCATCATGGCGGCGTTGCCGGCAGCGGAGGCGCGCAGGATCGCGGCGGCGAACGAACCCCGGTTCGCGAGCTACAGGACCGATCGCCAGACCGTGCTCTCGCAGATCGCCGACGCGCGCCGTCGTGGCTACGGCGTGCGTGAGATCGGACTGGTGAAGGGCACCAAATCGATCTCCACCTGGATCAAGACTCCAAGCGGCTATCCAGCTGCGGCGCTCACGATATCAGCTGTTCGCACGCGGCTTGGGCCGAGACGCGAACAGGAAGTCGTCGAGGCGCTGACGGAATCAGCGTCCAGGATCGAGGCTATGTTGGCCAAGCCTGACATGGCGCCACGAAGCTGACTCTGCGGACCGTTGCAGCTTCGCAAACGCGAGTTGCGCGACGTGTTTCGCTGAGCCTCCGGCTCACGCCGTGACCAGCCGCCCGGCCTCCTGCATGCTCACATCGCGATCGTCGAGCAGATGCGCGACGATGGCCTTATGGCTCTCGGTCTCGATCACCGCGAACGGATCCGGCGTCAGCAGGCGATGCTCGATCACCAGACGCGACATCAATAGCCGTCTCGCATCGCCGCGGTGCTCGTGGATCCGATGCGCCTCCCAGGCCATCGCGACGGCACTCGCCACATGATAGAGCGCGCTGGTCGCACGACGCGCATCGCCTTCGTTGTCCGCGCGGGCTGCGACCTCGCGTGCGAACGTAATCGCCCGATCGGACAATGCATGCAGCCGATCGCGCCAGGCTTGCGGCACGCTTGGCGATTCATTGATGCGCTGATGCAGGTCGGCCGCCAAGGCCGCCTCAGCGCCGTGCCGGCCGACAGCCCGCATCAAAGCATCGAGCGCCACGATGTTTCCCGTGCCCTCCCAGATCGAACCGAGATGGGCATCGCGCAGCAATCGTGCGGTGGCGAATTCCTCGATATAGCCGACGCCGCCGCGCATCTCCATGGCGTCGCCGCAGACTTTGCGCGCATCGCGCGTGGCGCGGAATTTCAGCACCGGCGTCAGGATCCGCAGCAGTGCCGCGGCATCCTGGCTGCCGGCCTCCGCGCGATCGAGCGCGTCCGCGGTGAGGAAGCTCATGGAGAGCCCCTGCTCGGTCGCCAGCAGGATCTTCATCAGTTGCCGTCGTGCCAGCGGCATATCGATGATGCGCTGGCCGAACACCACGCGGTTGCGCGCCACCGTGATCGCATCATGCCAGGCCCGGCGCATCAGCGCGGTGGACTTCACGCCATTGGAGAGCCGCGATGAGTTCACCATCTCCGCCATCTGCACGAAGCCGCGATCGAGCTTGCCGACCGCATAGCAGATTGCGCCTTCGAGTTTGATTTCACCCGATGCCATCGAGCGGGTGCCGAGCTTGTCCTTCAGGCGCACGATGCGATAGTGATTCTGCGTGCCGTCATCGAGGAAGCGCGGCATCAGAAACAAGCCGACGCCCTTGGTGCCAGCGACCGCGCCGTCCGGCCGCGCCAGCAACATCACCACTTTGGCATCGGCATTGGAGCAGAACCACTTCTCGCCATAGAGGCGCCAGTGGTCGCCTTCCTGCACGGCGCGCGCGGTCAGCTTGCCGACATCGGAGCCACCTTCCTTCTCGGTCATGAACTGGCCGCCCTGGGTCAGCCTGCTCATGTCGGTCTGGGTGAGCCCGTCGAGATATTTCGCCTGCAGCGCGGCGTCGCCGAATTTGGACAGCAGTTTTGCCGCGCCATCGGTCACATTGATCGGGCAGCCCATGCCGAATTCGGACTGATTGAACAGAAACGTGAACGCATGCTTCGCCGTCACCGGATAGGTCGATGGCCATCCCATGATGCCCTTGCGATGCGACAGCGCGTGGATGCCGAATTGGCCGAACGCCGCGTTCTCCAATTCGCGATAGGCGGGGTGATATTCCACCCACTGCACATCCTGCCCGAACTTGTCGCGTTGATGCAGCACCGGCCCATGCCGATCGGCCATCCGCCCGGCTTCGTCGAGCGGGCCGCCGACCAGTTCACCCAATCGTTCGAGATGCGGCTGCATATGCGTGAACAGATCGTCCGGCAGATGAATGCGCAGCAGATCGCGCAGCGCCGGATCGGCACGGTAGAAATTCATGCCCGACGTATCGGGCGCGATCAGATTTGCGATTGGCGCATGGGCGTTCATGGCGGCCTCTTGTGATGGGCGAATGGCGTTTCCATCTCCATCATGCACCCGCAACGGACGCGGATAAAGTGCCCAGCCGGAGCTTCATCCTATGGATATCCCGCGTTACGAAACAGCCCTGATCGTCGGCGCCGGCGAAGGCATCAGCGCGTCGCTTGCGCGCCTGCTGTCGAAGCAGGGCATTCGCGTGGCGCTGGCTGCACGCAATCCCGGCAAGCTCAACGCGCTTTGCAGCGAAACCGGCGCGGCAGCCTTCGGCTGCGACGCCACGCAGGCAGATGACGTCGCGAAGCTGTTCAAGGATGTCGAAGACAAAATCGGTGCGCCTGACATCGTCGTCTACAATGCCAGTCTGCGTGCCCGCGGCGCTTTCGTCGAGCTCGCGCCCGACGATGTCGCGCAATCCATTGCCGTCAGCGCCTTTGGCGGCTTCCTCGTCGCGCAGCAGGCTTTGCAGCGCATGCTGCCGAACAAGCGCGGCGCCATCCTGTTCACCGGCGCGTCAGCCAGCATCAAGGGTTTTGCTCAGTCGGCGCCGTTCGCGATGGGTAAATTCGCACTGCGCGGTCTCACACAGTCGCTCGCCCGCGAGTTTGCCCCGCAGGGCATTCATGTCGCGCATTTCGTGATCGATGGCGGCATCCGCAGTGCGGCGCGTCCCGAGACGTCCGACAAACCCGACGCCCTGCTCGATCCCGACGCCATCGCCGCGAATTACTGGCACGTATTGCAGCAGCCGCGCAGCGCCTGGAGCTCCGAACTCGAAATCCGGCCATGGGTGGAGAGATTCTGACGAGACGTCGATCGCAGCATGGGCGGTTGGCTTGACGGCCGCGTAATGGTCTTCTCCATGCGGATCTGCGTCCAGTCGCCAGGGATCGGCGCAAAGACGAAGCCCGTCTTTCGCGCCAGCGCCAGCATGGCGGCGTTGGAGCGCAGCGTGTCGCCGAGCAGCCGATCGGCACCGAGCGACGCTGCGCGGCCTGCGAGATTGTCGAGCAACGCTGTACCGATCCCTTGCCGCTGCATGCCGTCAATGACCGACAGAGCGATTTCAACGCTGTTGGTCGCGTCATCGATCGCGTAGCGCATCTCACCGATGATGGACTCGCCGCCACTGCGTTGCAGCGTCGCGACCAGCGAGAAGCCGTTGCCCGCGCCGGCATGGATGAAGCGCGCGAGTTGGCCAGCTGGCAATTCGCTCGCGCCCCCCATCAGCCGGTTGTAGCGCGAGCGGGTCGTGAGTCCGCGAAAATACGCCTGCAACGCAGCGGCATCGGTCACCTCGGCAAAGCGCAGCATGATCACTGCGCCGCCCCGCGATAGAAAGACCTCGGAACAACGACCGGGATGGTGGAGATCGAGGTGTTTGGCGACCGCCTCCTGTGCTGCCATCAGCCTCATGCCCGCCAGAACGGCTTGTCGGCCTCGGCAATCATTTCCGACCAACTGAGGCCGAGATCATGCAGGTCGCGCTCGGTCCACTGTGCCAGTTCGCGGCGCTGCTGGTGGCGCTGCCACCACAGCCGGACCGTCCCGGCGGCCCGAGACCAGGCCGACAATTCATGATGATTTGTCATCGGAAAATACGTGTAGGTGGACATTTGAAATCTCCCATGGATAAGCTTCGACAAAGTGAGCATCGGCCCGAACATGGCCGACGACAAACGACATTGTGCACCGCAATACATGAGATATCGTCATGTTAGGATTGGCTTAGTGGGAGTAGGACGATGAGCCTCAGACTGCCATCCTTGAACGGCCTGCGCGCCTTCGAGGCGGCGGCACGGCATCTCAGTTTCACCCAGGCCGCAGTTGAGCTGAACGTCACGCAGACCGCGATCAGCCATCAGATCAAGCGCTTGGAAGACGAGCTCGGTGTCAAACTCTTCATCCGCCAGAACCGCACTCTAAGCCTCACCGACCAGGGCCGCGATTACCTGCCGGGGA
>JAPLPC010000460.1 GCA_026400425.1 Hyphomicrobiales bacterium
AGCGATTGCCTTCGAATCCTTGATCGGGCTGGCCGAGCGTGCGCGGAATGTCCGCGACGGTCATGCCGATGCGCATCACCGTCTCGGCTTGCGCGAATTGCGGAAGTGTCAGCGCCGTTGCAACGGTGAGCATTGCAATAGCGGTTTTCAAACGACCTTTGATCGGCTTGTCGGTACGCATTCTGACCAGTCCCCTTGTTTCGATACGAATTCGGTTGGCTAATTCTGATGCAGTGCAATGCAACGCCTGTGCCACAAATCAGAGCAACGTGCGCTTGTGGTGTACAGCCTCCTCGCCCGCGACCGACTGGCACAGGCCTGCCTGTCTCAACGAGACCAGTCTGGCATTAAGCTTGCTTGCATACCAACGAATGTTTCACATCAGGAGTTGGGGATGAGTTTGAAATTATCGTTGGCTGGCGCGGCGCTGGCGGCCGTTATCGGCCTCGCGCATCCTGCAGCAGCCGAGACCGTGGTACGCTACGGCATCTCGATGGCGGATGTGCCGCTGACCACGGGACAGCCGGATCGCGGCGCCGGTGGCTATCAATTTACCGGCTACACCATCTATGACCCGCTGGTCGCGTGGGAAATGGATGTCGCCGATCGGCCGGGCAAGCTGATCCCCGGACTCGCCACCGAATGGAAGGTGGACGACAAGGACAAAACCAAGTGGCGCTTCACGCTGCGCAAGGGCGTCAAGTTTCATGACGGCAGCGATTTCAACGCCGACGCGGTGATCTGGAATTTCGACAAGGTGCTGAACGAGAAAGCACCGCAATTCGACAAGCGCCAGAGTGCGCAGGTGAAGACGCGCCTGCCCTCGGTCGCCAGTTACGCCAAGATCGATGACAGCACCATCGAGGTCGCGACGTAGAGCATCGACTCGTTCTTCCCCTATCAGATGCTGTGGTTCCTGGTCTCCAGCCCCGCGCAATATGACAAGGTCGGCAAGGACTGGGACAAGTTCGCGTCGCAGCCGTCAGGCACCGGTCCGTTCAAATTGACCAAGCTCGTTCCGCGCGAACAGGCCGAACTCAGCAAGAATGCCGACTATTGGGACAAGAAGCGGATTCCGAAAGCCGACAAGCTGGTGCTGATCCCGATGCCGGAAGCGCTCACGCGCACCAATGCGTTGCTGGCAGGTCAGGTGGATCTCATCGAAACGCCGGCGCCCGATGCCGTGCCGCAACTCAAGGGCGCCGGCATGAAGATCGTCGACAACGTCACGCCGCATGTCTGGAATTATCATCTCAGCGTGCTGCCGGGCTCGCCATGGACGGATGTGCGCCTGCGCAAGGCGCTCAATCTTGCGATCGATCGCGACGGCGTGGTTGCGCTGATGAACGGCCTTGCCAAGCCGGCCATCGGTCAGGTCGATCCCTCCAGCCCGTGGTTCGGCAAGCCAAGCTTCAAGATCAAATACGATCTCGCCGAAGCCAAGAAACTGGTGAAGGAAGCCGGCTATGGCCCGGACAAGCCACTGAAGGCGACCTTCATCATCGCCAATGGCGGCACCGGCCAGATGCTCTCGCTGCCGATCAACGAATTCCTGCAGCAGAGCTTCAAGGAAATCGGCGTCGAGATCGAATTCAAGGTGGTCGAGCTCGAGGTTCTCTACACCGCGTGGCGCAAGGGCGCGGCCGATGAGAGCATGAAGGGCATTACCTCGAACAACATCGCTTATGTCACCTCGGATCCGCTTTACGCCATCGTGCGCTTCTTCCATTCCGGCCAGATTGCGCCGGTCGGCGTCAATTGGGGCGGCTACAAGAACCCGAAGGTCGATGCACTGATCGACGAAGCCAAGAATACGTTCGACGCGAAGAAGCAGGACGAGTTGCTGGCTGAAGCCCATGCGCAGATCGTCGATGATGCGGTGCTGGTCTGGGTCGTTCACGACACCAACCCGCATGCGCTGTCACCGAAGGTGAAGAAGTTCGTGCAGGCGCAGCACTGGTTTCAGGATCTGACCACGATCGGTCTGGACTGATCGACCTCGAACGAAAAAGCGCCGCCGAGAAATCGGCGGCGTTTCTGTTTGCACGCCTTGGACGCCCGCGCCGTCCCGGCCCGACGGCTTACTCTGCGGCCGTGATCGCATTGCTGGGCGTCGGCCTGTCGGTGATCTGCTGGCCGAACAGGCTTCCAACCAGTTCGACCATCACCCGCGCGGTGCGGCCGCGCTCGTCGAGAAATGGGTTGAGCTCGACCACATCGACCGAACGGACCAGCCCGCTGTCATGCAGCAACTCCATGATCAGGTGAGCCTCGCGATAGCTCGCGCCGCCCTGCACCAAAGTGCCGACGCCGGGCGCGGTGATCGGGTCCAGAAAATCCACATCCAGCGAGACATGCAGCACGCCATTACATGCCTTGACGCGATCGATGACGCGGCGGATCAGCACGCTGACGCCGAACTCATCGATCTGGCGCATGTCGATCAGCGATACCTCGCGCTCCTTCACCAGCGCCTTTTCGAGCTTGTCGATGGAGCGGATGCCGAACAGATCGAGATGATCGGGCGTGATCGATGCGCGTGGCTCCCGGCCGAGCAACCCGTCCAGACCCGGCTCGCCGCAGAGGAAAGCCGCCGACATGCCATGCATGTTGCCGGTGATGGTGGTTTGCGGCGTGTTGTAATCGGCGTGCGCATCGAGCCACAGCACGAACAATTCGCGCCCCTGCGCCTGCCAGTATCGCGCGACGCCGTTCACCGATCCCATCGACAGGCTGTGATCGCCGCCGATGAAGATGGGTAACGTTCCCGTGCGCGCAATCTCATAGGCGCGCGCGCTGAGCGTCTGAACCCAGCCCTGGATCTCGCGGTAGTATCTGGCGTGGACCGGCGGCGTGTCATTGCTCGGCGGCTGTTGCGGCGGGTGCAAGTTGCCGTGATCTTCGACAGCAAAGCCAAGCTCTTCCAGCAGTGGCTTCAGTCCCGCCGTCCGCATCGCATCAGGGCCCATCAGGGTGCCCAGTTGAGACGCGCCGATCTCGACGGGGACACCGAGCAGCGTAATATGGTCCGGCCGCCTGCGCTCATCCATAAATCGATCCTTCATCGCCGCGATGTTCACGACACCGGCGAAACCGTGTAAATAATGTCGGAAATGTGCCTTCCGCATTGCAACGCAATCGACCCATCGCCGTTGTAGTGCGCGTTTCCATCTAGAACTTTGACCAAACGGGGCATACGTGAATAAAGCTGTTGAAGAAGGTCTTCCCTATCCGCTCGGCGCGCATTGGGACGGCAATGGCACCAATTTCGCTCTGTTCTCGGCGAATGCGACCAAGGTCGAGGTCTGCCTGTTCGATGGCGACAAGGAAACCCGGATCGAGCTGCCGGAATACACCGACGAGATCTTCCACGGCTATCTGCCCGACATCGCTCCCGGCCAGTTCTACGGCTATCGCGTTCACGGCCCTTACGAGCCCGAAAAAGGCCACCGCTTCAATCCGAACAAGCTGCTGCTCGATCCCTATGCACGCGCCCATGCCGGCACATTGCAATGGGATCCAGCCGTGTTCGGCTACAAGATGGAGACCGGCGACGACCTGACATTCGACGAGCGGGATTCAGCGCCCTTCATGCCGAAATGCGTGGTGGTCGATCGCGACTTCGACTGGACCGGAGAAGCCGGCCGCCAGCCCGTGCCCTGGGATCGCACCATCGTTTATGAAACCCATGTGAAGGGCTTCACCAAGCTGCATCCGGACGTGCCGGAAAAGCTGCGCGGCACCTATGCCGGCTTCGGCAGCAAACCCGTGGTCGATTATCTGCGCGATCTCGGCATCACCTCGGTCGAACTTCTGCCGGTGCACACCTTCATCAACGATGACTATCTGTTGAAGAAGAAGCTGGTCAATTACTGGGGCTACAACACCATCGGATTCTTCGCGCCGGATCCGCGCTATGCCTCCGACGTGCCGAACTCGCTGCGCGAGTTCAAGGAGCTGGTGGCGGCGCTGCATGCAGGTGGGCTCGAGGTCATCCTCGACGTCGTCTACAATCACACGGCCGAAGGTAACGAACTCGGCCCGACTTTGTCCTTCAAGGGCATCGACAATGCCAGCTATTACCGGTTGATGCCGGACAAGCCGCGCTACTACATCAACGACACCGGCACCGGCAACACGGTCAACCTCTCCCATGCCAATGTCATTCGCATGGTCACGGACAGTCTGCGTTACTGGGTCCGCGAGATGCATATCGATGGCTTCCGCTTTGATCTCGGCACCATTCTCGCCCGCGAGGTCTCCGGCTTTACCGAACAGAGCGGCTTCCTCAAGGCCGTCAACCAGGATCCGCTGCTGACCACCGTGAAGCTGATTGCCGAGCCATGGGATATCGGCCCGGGCGGCTACCAGGTCGGTGGCTTCCCGCCCGGCTGGGCGGAGTGGAACGACAAGTTTCGCGATACGACGCGCGATTTCTGGCGCGGCGAAGCCCCTGTGGCCGATCTCGCGCCACGCCTGGCGGCGTCCGGCGACATGTTCAACCACCAGGGCCGGCGCGCCTGGGCGAGCGTCAATTTCATCACCGCGCATGACGGCTTCACGCTGAACGACAATTTCAGCTACAACGAGAAGCACAACGAGGCGAATGGCGAGGACAACTCAGAAGCGCAACATGCTAGCAACGCTGCTGTTCGCGCAGGGCACCCCGATGCTGCTCGGTGGCGACGAATTCGGCCGCACCCAACAGGGCAACAACAACGCCTATTGCCAGGACAGCGAGATTTCCTGGTTCGATTGGAAATGGACCCAGGAAGGCAATGATCTGCACGCTTTCACCAAGCGGCTGATCGGACTGCTCGGCGATTGCTCGGTGCTGCGTCGCTCGCGCTTCCTCACCGGCGAGCACGATCCGCAACTCGATGTCCGTGACGTCACCTGGATCAATGCCAATGGTGGCCCGATGCAGGACGAGCATTGGAAGGACGGCAACGTCAAATGCTTCGGCATGCTGCTCGATGGCCGCGCCCAGAAGACCGGTATCCGCAGGCAGGCCGTCGATGAAACCATGCTGCTGATCTTCAACGGCTTTGAGGGTGTGGTCGAGTTCGCGATGCCCGAAGCCTTCGGCGGCAAAGGTTGGGAACTGCTGGTGGACACGAACATGCCGGCTGCGCCTGCGAGCCAGACCTTTCCGTTCGGCGAATTGTATCAGGTGACCGGTCGCTCGCTGTTGCTGCTGACACTGCAGAAATGACTATCGGGCAGCGGCTGCCCGGCCGCCGCTGCCCATATTTCCCGCAGTTGCACGCGTTTTGCATAGGAACGAACTTCCCGGACTGGGTTTGTCTGGGATAATCTATCGGCATGGCACGTGACGACGGGAGACATCTGGTGCAGATCCGCGCGGGTTACGAGATCGCGTTCGAATTCAGCAATGACACCGCCGTGGTTTTGATGCTGAGCGTCCACCCAGACCGCAAGAAAGACTTGCTGACTCCGCACCAGATCAGCCTGTCCCCTGCTCTGCCGACGCATGATTATCGCGATATCTACGGCAACACATGCACCCGCTTTGTAGCGCCGGCCGGGCCGCTTTCGATCTCCAATTCATTCCTCATCTCCGACAGCGGCCTGCCCGATCTGAAGCCGCCACCCGGCAAGCTGCTGCCCGTGGGCGAGCTTCCCGATGACGTGTTGATCTACATGCTGGGCAGCCGGTACTGCGACACGCAAAAGCTGTTCGATCTGGCCTTAGCGCCGCCATCGTCGATTACGTCCATCACCGGATCACCTTCGGCTATCACCACGCGCGCAACGACCGTACGGGATTCGACGCCCATGAAGAGCGCGTCGGTGTGTGCCGCGACTTCGCGCATCTGGCGGTGACGCTGTGTCGCTGCATGAACATCCCCGCGCGTTACTGCACCGGATATCTGGGCGATATCGGTGTTCCCGTCGATCCCGCGCCCATGGATTTCAGTGCGTGGTTCGAGGTCTATCTGCTCGGCGAATGGTATACGTTCGACGCGCGCCATAACCAGCCACGGATCGGGCGTATCGTGATGGCTCGCGGACGCGACGCCGCCGACGTCGCGATTTCCACCGCGTTCGGCAAACCGCTGTTGACCGGATTCGTCGTCGTCACCGACGAGGTGGCCGATGGGACGGTCTCGGCCCAGCGCGTGGCCTGACTCAGATCCGCGATGGGCTGAGGTGCCACGCCAGCACGACGATGCCGACCGTGAGTAGGCCTGAAACCGCGCCTGCCACCGGCAAAATAATGGCGAGCACGGCCGTCGCGGCCCAGCCGATCGACGAGAACGCTTCGGCGAAGGTGGCAATGCGCGACGACGTCTGGCGACGACGAAACTGGCTACGTCGGGCCTGGACCCGGTACCAGAGTTGAATGCACGTCGCCGACATTGCCGCTGCAATAGTCGCGCGCGCAGCAGCGTCGATGCGGGGAGCGGCGCGGTCGCGACGAGATCGGTCGCATCTTCGCCGGAAATCGTCAGCCACGCCAGACCGCCCGCGAGCTGGCCGGCTGCCATCACGACGACCGGAACCAGCACGACGAATGCCCCCGGTCCCTCGCCGAAACTGCGCCACAACATCAGAGCCGGCGGCAGCAGATACAGCAACTGCATCAGCGTCTGGGACATCAGCCAGGGATCTCTCCACAGCAGCATCAGTTCCTTCCGGTGCAACACATGCCTGCGCGACATCGCACGAAACGGCCTTGCCCGGCCGATCCGTCTCGATGCCAGTTGCGGGGACGCCGTTGCGACATAGCGGCCGACATGCGGTGAAACGATCGCCATCGTCACGCCAAGAAGCAGCAGCGCTGCGGCGAGCAGAGGCAGCAGCCGATCGAGATCACCGAGCATGGCCCGCGCCGGCCACCACGCGATACTCGCCGCATCCGGCATCGCTGCGATGACCGCGTCGGACGTCAATACCGCATAGCGCGACAGCGATCCGTAGGACAGGATCGCCGCCACCTGCAGCGCGATGACAAATCCTGCGCCGGTCACCGCCGATATGATCTGCGCGATCATGCGCGTTCGCGCCGGCCCGCATAGTTCGAACAGGCCGACGGCAATCACGATCGCGATCGCCGATGCCGACAATCCGATGGCGACCACCACGCCATAGGCGGCAAACCAGCGCGCTCCGCCGCCGATCACCAGCACGTTGATGAAGGGCGTCGCCAGCAGCGCCGCCATGACGGTGACGGTCAGCGCGATCGCCGCGATCCGCACCGAGAATACATGAGTGAGCGGCGCCGGCGACGAGACGATGAGATCGAGATCGGCGCGCGCATAGAACACCCGTGTCACCGACTCGATGGCCTGTGACAGCACCAGCGCCCATGCCAGAAAAATGCTGGCGGCAATGACGATCGCACTCTGCTGATCCAGCGGCGTTTTCACGTCGGCGAAGCGACCGACCACCACATAGGCCGGCAGATGCAGAAAGATGACGAAGACAACCAGCAGGATGGTCGCACTCCGGGGCCGACGGCGGCGACCTCCCGCCAACATCCCCAGTATTTCGCGCCATCCGAGCCGAAGCTCGTGCCGCGCAAACCACAGCGCGCTGCCTGGAGCGCTCATGCGACGGCCGCGGCGTTTTCGACCAGCGTGATGAACATCTCTTCGAGACTGGTATCGCTCCGCCCGATGGTCTGGCGCAACTCCACCAGCGTGCCCTCGGCGATCAATCGACCTGCTGCAATGACACCGATGCGATCGGCCATGCGTTCGGCGACTTCGAGAATATGGGTGGTCATGATCACCGTGCGGCCACTGCGAACGCGGGCCTGCAACAGACCTTTGACATGCCGCGCCGACACGGCATCCAGCCCGGTGAGCGGCTCGTCGAGAATGATCAGCGCGGGATCGTGCACCAGGGCGCCGGCCAGCGCCACTTTCTGTCGCATCCCCTTGGAGAAACCTTCGCACCGCTCATGCATGTGGGCGGCGAGACCGAGTGAGGAGAGCAGTTCATGCGCCGCTGCATCCGCCGCGGCGGGATCGCAGCCCCACAGCCCGGCGATGAATTCGAGATATTCGAGCGGCGTCAGCTTGTCGTAGATCATCGGCTCGTCGGAGACCCACGCCGTGACCTGCTTGGCGGCCACGGGATCGGTCAATGCATCGATACCGCCGATACGGACGACGCCGGAATCGGGAGGCAGCAATCCAGCCACCATGCGCAGCGTGGTAGTCTTGCCCGCGCCATTGGCCCCGAGCAACGCGTAGAACTCGCCTTCGTAAACGGTCAGGTCGAGCGCATCGACCGCGAGCCGATCGAACCGTTTCGTTAGTCCTCGCAGCTCGAGTGCGGTGATACGCGCCGTCATCATCCAGGTCCGGTGCAAGATTTGAAACGCGACCATGCGACGGAGACGTTTCGCTCTCGTGAACGCGATCGCGGGAACTGCGCGCATGCGGCGCAGAGGGCGAGAAAGTCAGCTTTCTGTCTATGACTTACTGCGTGCAACAGCCTCAAATTCCACCGCAAGGAATTCGGCACTATATTACCGTAACTTTGATGCGAATGGTATTAAGATGGTTTTCACTCGATATTTGTATGCCTGAGGAGCGGGTTAGCGCGATCGCTGCAAATGTCTTGCTGCGATAGAGGGGCATTTCAATGTTGATATTTAAGTCGATCTCGGCACGCATGATCTTAGCCATCACCTTGGTCGGTGCCGGATCTTGCGCTGCGCTGGCAATCTCCAGCATGTGGCAGCAGCAGAACATCGTCGATACGGCACTCGATCGCGAGGCCCGTGGCGATTATGCGAATCTCACAGCTGCGCTGAATGCCGAAACCCGTACGGTTCTCGCCGTCGCCGAAACCATGGCCGCGGCTCAGAAGACCCGGGACGCGCTCAAAGCGAATGATCGCGACGGCATGATCGACAGCCTCAAGGATGCATTGCAGCTGATCAAGCCGCGCGGCCTCGAACTGATCACGATTCAGTCGCCATCCCACATCACCTTCGCCCGTGTCCACAACCCGAAAACATTCGGTGACAACGTCGCCGAACGGCGGAAGATGGTGGTCGAAGCACAATCGAGCGGCAAGCCTGTGGGCGGCATCGAGCCGGGCCGCGACGCGCTCAACGTGTTCGGTACCGCACCCATTATGGATGGTAGCAAGCTGATCGGCACGATGGATATCGGCGCACCGTTCGGCAAGACGTTCGTCGATGGCATGAAATCCCGCTTCGGCGTCGATGTCGGCATTCATCAGATCGACGGCCAGTCCGCAAAGACGCTGGCTTCGACATTGAAGGCAAACGCGCCCGATGTCGCCATGCTCCGCCGCGCCATATCCGGTGAGATCGTCACCCATTTCGGCGAGCTCGACAACAAGCCGGTCGCCACGACCTTCGGCGCAATCAAGAGTTTCTCGGGCGAGAACATCGCCGTATTCGAGATCACCCGCGATATCAGCAGCTATCACAGTTTGATGCGATCCTCGCTGACCTGGCTCGGCGTGATCTCCGCTTGCGTGCTGTTGCTCGCGGCAGGCGTCGCCACGTTGATGGGCCGCAGCATGGCGAAGCCGATCCACGCGCTGGAAGCCGCCATGCGCACGATTGCAGCGGGCAACCATGGTGTCGCGGTTCCGGGTGCAGGCCGCAGCGACGAAATCGGCTCGATGGCCAGCGCCGTCGAGGTGTGCAAGACGGGCCTGATCGAGACCGAGCAGCTACGTGCCGCGCAAGATCAGCAGCGCGAGCTCGCACAGCATGAGCGCCGCGATACCATGAACGCATTGGCCGCACGCTTCGAAAACGGTGTCGGTGGCGTCGTCAGCGCCGTCAGCTCGGCCGCGACCGAATTGCGCCACACGGCGCAATCGATGGCCGCGACCGCGGAAGAGTCGAACCAGCAGACCGCAGCGGTCGCTGCTGCGTCCGAAGAAGCGACGCAAAGCGCCCAGGCCGTCGCAGCTGCGGTCGAGGAACTGAATGCCTCGATCAACGAGATCGCGCAGCAGGTCAACGAGTCCGCCCGCGTCGCCAGCGATGCCGTCTCGCAGGCCAATGTCACCAACAGCGAAGTGCAGACGCTGGCCGAAGCCGCACAGAAGATCGGCGACGTCGTCAAGCTGATCAGCGAGATCGCCGCGCAGACCAACTTGCTGGCACTCAACGCCACGATCGAAGCGGCGCGTGCGGGTGAAGCCGGCCGCGGCTTCGCCGTGGTCGCGTCCGAGGTGAAGGCGCTGGCAACGCAGACCTCGAAAGCCACCGACGAAATCTCGGCCCAGGTGACGTCGATCCAGAATGCCACCCGGCTGTCGGTGGATTCGATCCAGAACATCACTTCGACCATCGGTCGCGTCAGCGAGATCGCCAGCACCATCGCGGCAGCCGTCGAGGAACAGGGCGCCGCCACGCTGGAGATCGCCCGCAACGTCGCTGAAGCGGCGCGCGGCACCGGCGAGGTTTCGGAGAACATCGCCGGCGTCAACGACGCCGCACGCCAGACCGGTGTAGCCGCCTCAATGGTGGTCGATTCTGCCGGGGAGCTGTCGCGCAACGGCGAAGACCTGAAAACGCAGGTGGAGACGTTCCTGCGCGAAGTTCGCGCGGCGTAAGCCTTTCAGCGGCGCGCTTCGGCGCGCCGCTGGTCCATTGCGAACAGAACGGGAATCAGCGAGCGTGATTCGTCATCACGGATCATTCCCTTGCTTGCTTCGGCCGCCTATCTCGACAGCCTCAATCCCGAACAGCGCTCTGCCGTGGAACATGGCGTGCGTGAGCGCGACACCACGCCCTCCGCCCCGCTGCTGGTGATCGCCGGCGCTGGTTCCGGCAAGACCAACACGTTGGCGCACCGGGTCGCGCATCTGATCGTCAACGGCGCCGACCCGCGCCGCATCCTGCTGATGACCTTTTCGCGCCGTGCCGCCAGCGAGATGTCTCGCCGCGTCGAGCGCATCGCGCGCAAGGTGATCGGCGCCAATGCGGGGGTGATGACCGACGCGCTGGCCTGGGCCGGCACCTTTCATGGCATCGGCGCGCGCCTGCTGCGCGATTATGCCGAACAGGTCGGCCTCGATCCCGCCTTCACGATTCACGACCGTGAGGATTCCGCGGACCTGATGAATCTGATCAGGCACGAGCTCGGCTTCTCCAAAACCGAGAGCCGCTTCCCCACCAAAGGCACCTGCGTGTCGATCTATTCGCGTTGCGTCAATGCGGAGATGCCGCTGGAACAGGTGCTGGGCGCACACTTTCCGTGGTGCGCCGGCTGGGCCGCGGAACTGCGCGATCTGTTCGCCGGCTATGTCGAGGCGAAGCAAAAGCAGAACGTGCTCGATTACGACGACCTGCTGCTGTACTGGGCGCAAATGGCCGGCGAGCCCGCGCTCGCCGAACATATCGCCGGGCGTTTCGATCATGTCCTGGTGGACGAATATCAGGACACCAACCGCCTGCAATCGACCATCCTGATGGCACTGAAGCCGCAGGGGCACGGTCTGACCGTGGTCGGCGACGACGCGCAATCGATCTATTCGTTTCGCGCCGCCACCGTGCGCAACATCCTCGATTTCCCGATGCAATTCTCGCCGCCGGCGACGATCATCACGCTGGACCGCAACTATCGTTCGACGCAGCCGATCCTTGCCGCTGCCAATGGCGTCATCGGCCTGGCCCGCGAGCGCTTCACCAAGAATCTGCACACCGAGCGCAAATCCTCCGCGAAGCCGCAGATCATCACGATCCGCGATGAAGCCGATCAGGCCCGCGCCATCGTCGAGCGCGTGCTCGATCATCGCGAGGGCGGTGCGCGGCTGAAGGAACAGGCCGTGCTGTTCCGCACCTCGTCGCATAGCGGCCCGCTCGAGATCGAACTGACCCGCCGGAACATCCCGTTCGTCAAATTCGGCGGCCTCAAATTTCTCGACGCCGCCCATGTCAAGGACATGCTGGCGCTGCTGCGCTTCGTCGAAAATCCGCGAGACCGCGTCGCCGGTTTCCGGCTGATGCAGTTGCTGCCCGGCGTCGGGCCGGCGTCGGCGCAGAAGGCGCTGGATCACATCGTGACATCGCCCGATCCGATCACGGCCCTTGCGCTGGCGCCATCGCCGCCACGTGCGGCGCATGACTGGCGCGGCTTCATCGACGTGGTCAGCGAGATCAAATCCGGCCGCGCCGGCTGGCCCGCCGAACTCGAACTGGCACGCCGATGGTACGAGCCGCATCTCGATCGCATCCATGAGGATTCGCCGACACGCCGCGCCGATCTGATCCAGTTGGAATCCATCGCCGCCGGTTATCCGTCGCGCGAGCGGTTCCTCACCGAGCTGACGCTCGATCCACCCGATGCCACCAGCGATCAGGCCGGGGTGCCGCTGCTCGATGATGACTATCTCATTCTGTCCACCATCCATTCCGCCAAGGGACAGGAATGGAAGTCGGTTTATGTCCTGAATGTCGTCGATGGCTGCATGCCGTCGGATCTCGGCACCGGCACCTCCGCCGAAATCGAGGAAGAGCGGCGTCTGCTCTATGTGGCGATGACCCGCGCCAAGGACGATTTGCATCTGATGGTGCCGCAGCGCTTCTTCACCCACGGCCAGCATGCGCAGGGCGATCGCCACGTCTATGCGTCGCGCACGCGCTTCATTCCCGAGGCGCTGCTGCATCTGTTCGAACGCACCAGCTGGCCGCGCGCCGGATCGGAAACCGCACGCAGCGCCGGGATGCCGAATGTGCGCTTCGATATCAATTCGCGCATGCGCGCGGTGTGGCGCTAGAGTTGCGCATCCCAGCTCGGCACGCCGGCGAAACGCGCGACCAGAAAATCGATCAACAGCCGCACCTTGACGGCCAGATGCCGGGTCGGCGGGTACAGCGCATAGAGCGCCAGCGGCGGTGCTTTGTAGGGTTTCAATATCTGCTGCAGTAAGCCGGCACGCAGCGCATCGCCGGCGATGAAGGTCGGCAGCAGTGCGATGCCCCTGCCCGCCACTGCCGCGTCGCGCAGCACTTCCGCATTGTTGACGCACAACGTCCAGTTCGGCTGCACCCAGTGGTCGCCATCGGCGCCGGTGAGTTTCCACTGATTGCCCGTGAGCAGGAATCCGTAGGTCAGCAGCGCGTGCCGACGCAGATCCGCGGGCACCGAAGGCGCGCCGTGTTGCGTGAGATAGGCCGGCGATGCGCAGACCGCGCGATCGATTGCGACGATCTTGCGCGCGATCAGACTGGACGATTCGAGATCGGCGATCCGTAACGTCACATCGAACCCGCCCTGCATGGGATCGACCTGATCGTCCGACAGCACGAGCTGGATCTGCAGCTCGGGATAATCGACCATGAAATCCGCCACGGCGGGGCCGAGCTGCAGCGTACCGAACGACATCGGCGCATTGACCCGCAACAGGCCGCGCGGTGACGACTGCGCCTGCGCCACCGCCTGATCGGCGGCGTCGAGATCGCCGAGAATGGACAGCGCGCGTTCGAAATAGGTTTGCCCGCTTTCCGTCGGACTGGCGTGACGGGTGGTGCGGTTCAATAATTGCACCCCGAGACTCTCTTCGAGGTCGCCGACATATTTCGAGATCGCCGACCGCGACAGCCGCAGCTGTCGCCCGGCCTCGGAAAAGCTACCGAGTTCGACCACTTTGACGAAGGCCCGCAGGCTGTCGAGTTTGTCCATGTCCAAGTCCGCGCGATTGTCTCCAAAACATAGACAGTAATGTCACAATTGGCCAGATTGTCTTTGAATTTAGACCGCCTAATTATCTCGGCAGCGGAGGACGAGACGCCTCCCAAACCGGAGACAAGACCATGTCAGGCATCCATCATGTGACCGCTATCGCCGGCCCCGCTTTGCGCAATTTCGACTTTTACACTCGCGCGCTGGGGCTGCGTTTCGTCAAGAAGACCGTCAATTTCGACGATCCCGGCACCTATCACTTCCATTACCGCGATGAGGCCGGCCAGCCGGGCACCATCCTCACCTTCTTCCCGTGGGAGCATGCCGCACCAGGCCGCGGCGGTGTCGGCCAGACCCAGCAGACTGCATTCCGCGTGCCGGCGAAGTCGCTCGGCTACTGGACGCATCGGTTCATCGAACGCGGCATTGCCCACGAGGCGCTCGAGAAGCGTTTCGGCGAAAGCGTGCTGCCGTTCACCGATCCGGACGGCATGAGCCTCGCGCTTGTCGGCGTCCCCGGTGCGGAAGATGAAGCCGGCTGGAGCAATGGCGACATCCCGGCCGAGCATGCGATCCGCGGCTTCCACGGCGTGACGCTGCTGCTGGAGAAGGCCGACAAGACCAGCGCGATCCTCACCGACGTGTTCGGCTTCAAGGAAGTCGCGCGCGAAGGCTCGATCATCCGCCTCAGCGGCGATGCGAAGGAAGGCGCCATCGTCGACATCTACGAGGCCGGCGGTTTCCTGCCGGGTCGTCAGGGCCACGGTTCGGTGCATCACGTCGCCTTCCGGGCGGAAACCGACGCCGAACAGGCCGAGATGAGCCGCAAGCTCGTCGAGGTGCACGGCCAGCACGTGACGGAGCAGAAGGATCGCAACTACTTCCGCTCGGTCTATTTCCGCGAACCCGGCGGCGTGCTGTTCGAGATCGCCACCGATGTCCCCGGCTTTGCCGTGGACGAGCCCGTCGAGTCCCTCGGCGAACATCTGAAGCTGCCGGCTTTCCTGGAGAAGCATCGCAGCGAGATCGAGCGCGTGTTGCCGCCGCTCACAACGAAGGAAGTAACGGCATGACCGATCTGTCTCACATCCACCGCTTCGTGCCGGGCAACCGGCACGGAGCAACGCCGCTCCTGCTGCTGCATGGCACCGGCGGCGACGAGAATGATCTGCTGCCGCTCGGGCAAGCCGTGGCACCCGGCGCGTCACTGCTGTCGCCGCGCGGCCAGATCCTCGAAAACGGCATGCCGCGATTCTTTCGGCGGCTCGCGGAAGGCGTTTTCGACGAGGACGATCTACGCCGGCGCGCCCATCAGCTCGCAGACTTCGTCAACGACGCGCGCAACCGGTACGATCTGCCGGCGCCGATCGCACTTGGCTATTCCAACGGGGCGAATATCGCCGCGGCCGTCCTACAATTGCGTCCGGAGGTTCTGAGCGGCGCCATCCTGCACCGCGCGATGGTGCCGCTGCGTGACCCGCCGGCGGTCGATCTCGCCGGCAAGCCGGTGCTCATTGTGTCGGGCCAAATGGATCCGATCATTCCGGCCAGCAATGCGGAGCGGCTGGCCGTTGCATTGGCGAAGTCGGGCGCCGACGTGCAGCATCGCACGCTGCCGATCGGGCATCAGCTGTCGCAGGCCGATGTGACGGTGGCACAGCAATGGCTGCGGGACATTGAATTCGCAAAAGACGCTGCGGCCTAAC
>JAPLPC010000638.1 GCA_026400425.1 Hyphomicrobiales bacterium
ATTTCGACCTCATCATCGCCTCGCAGCCTTATCGGGCAAAATCCTCGGTCCAGTTCCGCGCTCGCCGCATCGTCGCACCACTGGCGCGGGCGCTGCGCGCCGGTGGGCGGCTGATCGGCATTCATTCGCATGGGCAGGACCCCGGTATGGAGATCGTCCAAGCCGTCTGGCCCAAAGAAAATCCTTTCGCCGTCTCCCGGCATGAGCTATTGCGGGCCGTGAAATACGAGCTGGGCTCTGCCGGCCGCGATCTGAACTTCAATGCCTATTCCGACCAGCGGTCGATCTTTCGCTACGCCATGGAAGCGCTGCCGAACGAGGTCACCGGATCGATCGGAACATCGACGGCATTCGCAGCCTGGAACGCGGCGGTCTATGTGGCCCAGATCGAGGATGACCGTTTGACGGAAGTGACGCAAAGCGGCCGTTATTTGGATGCGACGAGAGAGGTTCTGCGCAAGCACAACGGTCTCTGGTTCTACGACGAATCCTACGTCATCTCGCGGCGTCGCGACTGACACTCAGTAAACTACAGCCAGAACATTCAAAAATATCCCGAGCTCTGCCGACCCCGGCGCAAACAGAGGACCAGTTGATGCGCGCGTCTTATCTCTTCACCAGCGAATCGGTTTCCGAAGGCCATCCCGACAAGGTGTGCGACCGCATCTCCGACGAGATCGTCGACCTGTTCTTCCGCGAAGGCCCGAAGGCCGGCATCGATCCGTGGGACATCCGCGCGGCCTGCGAAACCCTCGCCACCACCAACAAGGTCGTGATCGCCGGCGAGACCCGCGGCCCGTCCACCGTGACCAACGATCACATCGAGCAGGTCGTCCGCGACGCCATCAAGGACATCGGCTACGAGCAGGCCGGCTTCCACTGGAAGACCGCCGACATCGAGATCCTGCTGCATCCGCAGTCGGCCGACATCGCGCAGGGCGTGGATGCCAAGCAGCCGACCAATGCCGAAGAAGGCGCCGGCGACCAGGGCATCATGTTCGGCTACGCCACCAACGAGACCGCCGAACTGATGCCGGCCCCGATCTTCTACGCGCACAAGATCCTGCGCCTGATCTCGGAAGCCCGTCACGCCGGTACCGAGAAGGTGCTCGGCCCGGATTCCAAGAGCCAGGTCACCGTGCAGTATGAAAACGGCAAGCCGGTCGGCGTCCGCGAGATCGTGGTGTCGCATCAGCACCTGATCGAGGACATGTCGTCGAAGCAGGTCCGTGACTATGTCGAGCCCTATGTGCGCAAGGCGCTGCCGGATGGCTGGATCACCGACAAGACGATCTGGCACATCAATCCGACCGGCAAGTTCTTCATCGGTGGTCCCGATGGCGACGCCGGCCTGACCGGCCGCAAGATCATCGTCGATACCTACGGTGGTGCGGCTCCGCATGGCGGCGGCGCGTTCTCCGGCAAGGACTCCACCAAGGTGGATCGCTCGGCCGCTTACGCCGCGCGTTATGTGGCCAAGAACATCGTGGCCGCGGGTCTCGCCGACAAGGCGACGCTGCAGCTCGCTTACGCCATCGGCGTGGCGCGTCCGCTGTCGATCTATGTGGACACCCACGGCACCGGCAAGGTCGCCGACGACGTGATCGAGAAGGCCGTCGCCGCCTCGATGGATCTGACGCCGCGCGGCATCCGCAAGCATCTCGATCTCAACAAGCCGATCTACGCCCGCACCGCGGCCTACGGCCACTTCGGCCGTACGCCCGACGCGGATGGTGGCTTCTCCTGGGAGAAGACCGACCTCGCCGAAGTGCTGAAGAAGAACGTCTGACGCAGCGA
>JAPLPC010000040.1:0-2073 GCA_026400425.1 Hyphomicrobiales bacterium
GACGGAGACGAGACGGCGCGCTTCGACGTCGAGCGGTGACATCAATTCGCGTTCGGCGAGGCGGATGAGATCGGCGCCGTCGATGATCTCACCGGCATGCGCCTGCAGCGCCGTGCGCGCGCGGGCGAGACGGGGATTGCTGTGCGCGAGCTTGAGCAGGTCGGCCAGCACGGCGCGGCTCTCGTTGCGATCATCGGTGGCGATGACCTCCAGCGCGCGCGCATGCAGCTTCTCGATGGTAGCGAGACGGATCAGGCTGAGCGCTTCGCGCGCGATGATCACCACCAGAGCGAGCGATACCAGCGCGGAGAGGCCGAGGCCGAGATAGCCGAGCGCATCGTTGATGGCGAACAGATCATCGACCAGATGTTTGGCGCCGAGCCCGAGGCCGAGCAGAACGAGCCCGCCAAGCGCGCTCCAGAACAGCTTGCCCCAGCCAAAGCCTTTGCGGACGGGCCGCAGCGGATCGTCGAGCGCGATCGGCAATTGCGGCTCGGGCTCCGGCGTGATGCGGATGGCGCCGCGGGCAAGGCGGCCGATATCGTCGTCGCCATCCATCACGGTGACATGGGGATCGTCGAGCCGGAACGTGGCCGGGCGGCGCGTGCGGTCGGTCATTGCAGCCTGTCTCCGATCAGGAACTGGAGCGCGCGGTCGAGGCGGATGTGAGGCAGCGCCGGCTCGACGCCGGCCTCGCGTGCCAGCAATGGCGGGCGGAATTTGAGGAAGCGATAATCGGCCTTGTCGGCGCTCGCGCTCGAAAGTCCAGTGAAGGCGCCGCCGGTGAACAGGCCGTCGAGATTGGCGGGCAGATCGCCGGGGAAGGTCGCAACTTCCGTCTCGCCGTCGAAGATTTCACCGTTGGCGGATTCGCCTGCAACCGGCGTACCGAGGATGGATGGCAGCTTGTCGCGGCCTTTCTGCACCAGCGCTTCCCTGGTCGCGCGCACGGCGGCGATGGCGACGACATCGACCGCGGCACCGGACAATTCCGACCGCGCAAGCGCCTTGCGCGTGATCTGCCGCAGCACGTCTTCCAGCCGGTCATGGCTGAGATGATGCAGGTGATCGGCTTTGGTCGCCGCAAACAGGATGCGATCGACGCGCGGGCGAAACAGCGTCGAGAGAATGCTGCGGCGGCCGATCCGGAAACTGTCGAGAATGCCGGCCAGTGCGGCTTCGAGATCGTGCAGCGCCTCAGGTCCCGCATTGAAGGCCGACAGCGCATCGACCAGCACGATCTGGCGATCCAGCCGCGCGAAGTGATCGCGATAGAACGGCCGCACGACGACGTCCTTATAGGCCTCGAAACGCCGCTTCATCATCGCCCATAGCGAGCCATCCGGCGCGCTGCCATCGGCCGCGACATCGAGCGGCGCGAAGGTGAGGGCGGGCGATCCCGCCAGATTGCCCGGCATCAGGAAGCGGCCGGGCGGCAACAGGCTCATGGCGAAGCGCTCGTCGCGACAGGCGCGCAGATAATCGGTGAACAGCTTTGCCGCCGTCAGCGTGAACTGTTCGTTTTGCGGCTCCGTCGGCGCCAATCTCGCCAGATGCGCAAGGAAATCCGCAGCGATGGTCGCCCGCGGGCCTTGCCGCGATAGCGCGAGGCTTTCCGCCGACCATTCCTCATAGCTCTTGTTGAGCAGCGGCAGATCGAGCAGCCACTCACCGGGATAATCGACGATATCCAGCGTCAGCGTGCGCTCGGCGCCGTTGTTGCGCTGATAGTCGATGACCAGTCGCAGCTCGCTGATGTCCGTCGTCGAATTCGGCCAGCGCCGTTCGTCGATCAGCGTTGCCAGATGTTCCTCATAGGCGAAGCGCGGCACCGCATCGTCCGGCTGCGGCGCCAGCCGCGCCTTGGCGATCCGCCCGGTCGCCAGCGACTCGAACACCGGGAATTTGCCGCCGCGCGTCAGGCCATGCACGAGGGCGGTGATGAACACGGTCTTGCCGGCACGCGACAGGCCCGTGACGCCAAGCCGCACGGTGGGATTGAACAGACCGTCGCCATAATCGAGCAGTGCGCGCGCGGACAGCCGGGCTTCTTCGACGAGTTCGGACAGGCTG
>JAPLPC010000040.1:2104-4124 GCA_026400425.1 Hyphomicrobiales bacterium
TCGGACAGGCTGGCCATACGCGCTGCGGTTCTCCTTGATGCGTTGCAAAACAACATGGAACGCGATCACAAAGTGGCGATTATCAGGCGTAATTCAAGCTGACTCACGCTGTGTTACAGCGTCGTCATTCAGCGTTCATTGACCTTCCGCACTGCATCATCTATCGCGATTTGTGGGGAAGCCGACCATTCTCATCGGCGCGCCTGGGCAGGCGCGTCATCTGCGACACCCAGCCGACCGGCCAGTATTCGCCATGACCGTTTTCCGCCTGAAGCAGTTCTCAGCCGATTCCGCCACCAGGGTCGCCGGCGCCATCCGCTGGAATTACGACCGTGCCGAGCTGATCGCCGATGCCATCGTTCACGGCCTCGGTGTGTTCGCCGGCCTGATCGCGCTGACGGTGCTGATCGTGCTCACCGCCGTGTTCGCCTCGGCCACCGAACTCGTCACGGTATCGATCTATGCGGCTGGCCTGCTGGCGATGCTCGGCTTCTCCGCCGCCTACAATATGTGGCCGGTGTCGCCGCGCAAATGGTTCCTGCGCCGCTTCGATCACTCCGCAATCTATCGGCTGATCGCCGCCACCTACACGCCATTCCTGGCGCAGATGGCGAATGGCTGGCTGGCGGCGTCGCTGCTCGCTTTCGTGTGGGGCGTGGCCATCACCGGCATCGTCATCAAGCTGCGCTTTCCCGGCCGCTTCGATGGTCTGGCCGTGCTGCTCTATCTCGCTTTGGGCTGGAGCGGCATGATCGCCTATGATTCCGTGTTCACGCCGCTGCCGCCGCTCTCTCTGTGGTTCGTCGCCGCCGGCGGCACGCTGTATACGGCGGGCGTGATCTTCCATGTCTGGCGCGGCCTGCGCTTCCAGAATGCGATCTGGCACGCATTTGTCCTGGGTGGTGCCGCATGCCACTATACGGCCGTGCTCGACATGGGGCTCAGCACCGCGGCCTGACAATGTAGTGTGGGCAAAGCGCAGCGTGCCCACCCTACAAACGTCCAATCAAAAAACAAAAGGGAGTTGAACATGCAGGTGGACGGCAAGATCGTCGTCGTGACCGGCGGCGCCAATGGCATTGGCCAGGCGCTGTGCGAAACGTTCCACAAGGCCGGCGCGAAGAAAGTCGTGGTCGTCGATCTTGATGGGGATCGGGCGAAGGCCGTCGCCGATGCGATCGGCGGTGCGTCGTTCACATGCGATGTCGGTCGCGAAGAAGACGTCAAGCATGTCATCGACGAGACCGAGCGCCAGTTCGGCCCGATCGATCTGTTCTGCTCCAATGCCGGCATCGGCGGCGGCTTCGATCCGTTGAGCCCGAATGCCGGCGGCAGCAGCGACGAGATCTGGATGAAGAGCTTCGCGATCCATGTGATGGCGCATGTCTATGCCGCCCGGCATCTGGTGCCGCTGATGAAAGAGCGCGGCGGCGGCTATTTCCTCAACACGATCTCGGCGGCTGGCCTGCTGTCGCAGGTTGGCAGCCCCGCTTATTCGACCACGAAACACGCAGCCGTTGGCTTTGCCGAGAGTCTGGCGATCGCGCATCGCGCCCATGGTATCAAGGTCTCGATCCTGTGCCCGCAGGGCGTCGATACCAACATGCTGAAAAACATCCCGAAGGGCCCGCAGTCGAATGACGGCAACCTGTCGCCGGAGCAGGTGGCGGCGGATGCGCTGGCGGGGATCGAAGCCGAGACGTTCCTGATCCTGCCGCACAAGCAGGTGATCGACTACATGCGCAAGAAAACCGACAACTACGACCGCTGGATCGCCGGTATGGCCAAGATCCAGGCGAAGCTGCGCGAGACGTTTGGAGGGTAGTGGCAGCGCGCTGCTTCCCTCCCTCAAGCACAGCGAAGCTGTGCGCAGTGGGGAGGGTGGCCGCGCGCAGCGCGGACGGGTGGGGTGTTTCCACACCCACCGATGTCACCCACCGATGTCACGTGGGGCACCCCACCCGGCGCTACGCGCCACCCTCCCCACGGCGCGGCTGCGCCGCTTGGGGGAGGGAGATCA
>JAPLPC010000040.1:4140-9031 GCA_026400425.1 Hyphomicrobiales bacterium
CCGCAACAGCGCGTTCAAATCTCCTACTCCGCCGCTTCCAGCCGCGGCGGTCTTGGCCGCTCCACCGGCACCGGCGGATCGAACGCCTGGATTGGCGGCAAATTCCCGGTGAATTTCTCCACCTGCACCACCGTCAACTGCCCCGTACATCCCTGTGCCAGTGACGACGTACCGACATCGCGCGTCAGCACGTTCGGATTGCCGTGCACGCAAAGCGGTCTGTCCTCGTTGATATCTTCCGGATCGTAATAGGCGCCGGTCGGCAGCTGGATCACGCCGGCCATCACATCCTCGGTCACGACAACGGAAGCGAGACATGCGCCGCGCTCGTTGAACAGCCGGATGATGTCCCCATCCGCAATCTCGCGCGCCCCCGCATCCATCGGATGCATGCGTGCGACTTCACGCCCGCGGCGCTTTTCTGCAGCACTATGGCCGCCGAAGTCGAGCTGGCTGTGCAGGCGCGAGGCCGGCTGGTTGGCGACCAGATGCAGCGGCGTCTCCGCCGTCGGCAGATCGATCGGCTGTAGCCAGGCCGGATGGCCGGGGCAGTCCGCATAATTGAAGCCGGCAATGGTGGATGAGAAGATCTCCACCTTGCCGCTCGGTGTCGGCAGCGGATGGGCGTCGGGATCGCTCACGAAAGCGCGCAGCGTGCCGCCATCGAGCGGCTTCTGCGGCAACAGCACTTCGCCGTTTTTCCAGAACGTCTCGAAGTCCGGCGCTTCGAGGCCTTTGGCGGCGAGGCCTGCGCGCGTCGGCTCATAGAGATGCGCGAGCCATTCGCGCGCGGTGCGGCCCTCGGTGAAGGCCTCGCCGGCACCGAGACGTTCGGCCAGCTCCGAGAAAATATCGTAATCGTTGCGCGCCTCGCCGAAAGGCGCGGCCATCCGGTGCATCGCGACCATCAGGTTATCGGTCTGCGAACTGCCGATATCCTCGCGCTCCAGCGACATGGTGACGGGGAGCACGATATCCGCATGGCGCGCCGTTGCCGTCCATGCAAGCTCGTGCACCACCAGCGTATCGATCTGCGCAAAAGCCTGACGCAGCCGGTTGATGTCCTGGTGATGGTGGAACGGATTGCCACCGGCCCAATAGACCAGCTTGATGTCGGGATAGTCGAGCTTCTGGCCGTTATAGTCGAATGGCTGGTTCGGCTTCAGCAGCATGTCGGAGATGCGCGCCACCGGAATGAAAGCGGCGACGCCATTCTTGCCCTGCGGCAGGCCGGCGATCGGCACGTCATTGTAGCGGCGCCCGTAATTGGCGATGGCGCCGAGCGCGTAGCCGAAACCACCGCCGGGCAGGCCGATCTGGCCCAGCATGGTGGCCAGCACCGCCGACATCCACACCGGCTGTTCGCCATGGCGCGCCCGCTGCAGCGAATGCGCGACAGTGAACAGCACGCGCTTGCCGGGCAGGCGGCGCGCCAGATTCAGGATCACATCGGCCGAAAGCCCGGTGATCGGAGCCGCCCATGCCGCATCCTTCGGCTGGCCGTCGCTCCGGCCCATCAGGTACTTTTCGAATTCATCGAAGCCGACGCTGCAACGGTCGATGAAGGCGCGATCATGCGTGCCGTCGAGCACCAGCGTATGCGCCAGTGCCAGCATAAGCGCGACGTCTGAGCCCGGCTTTGCCTGCAGCCAGTCCTGGTTCACTTCGTCGGGCAGGTCGGTCTTCAGCGGCGAGACCAGCACGAATTCGCCGCCGCGCTTGCTCACCGCGATCATGTCGCGATGTTCGGTATGCCTGCTGATGCCGCCGCCGGCCACGCGCGAGTTCTTGATGTTCATGCCGCCGAAGGCGACGATCAGATCGCAATGTTCGACCACTTCGTCCCAGCCGATATTGCGGCGGGTCATGTCCTCATAGTCGCCGAGGATGCGCGGGATGATCACCGTGGAGGCGCCGGCCGAATAGGAATTCACCGAACGCACATAGCCGCCGAGCGCGAAATTCAGGAAGCGATGTACCTGGCTCTGTGCGTGATGGAACCGGCCGGCACTCGACCAGCCATAGGAGCCACCGAACACCGCCTCCGCGCCATGCTTGTCCTTGACGCGCTTCAGCTCGCCGGCGAGCAGGTCGAGAACCTTGTCCCATTCCATCTCGACAAAGCCGTCGCGGCCGCGCCGGTCGCTCGGGCCTGGCCCATTCTCCAGCCAGCCGCGGCGCACCATCGGTTTGGCGATACGTGCCTTGTGGCGCAGCGCTTCCGGGAAATTCTGGATGATCGGATTCGGATCGGGATCGATCGGGTGCGGCGAGATGACGAGCTGATCGTTGACCCATTCGCCGGAAAAGGCGCCCCAATGCGATGAGTGGGTCATCCGGCCCGAGGGGCGGATGTCGTTCGGCTTGCCGTTATTCGCCTTCGTCATGCGTCCGCTTCCGTCATCGCATCGTCATCAATGCTTTTGTCCATAGAGCACGGGAACCGCGGAGTCGACGACCACCTCGACAAGGCTGACTCCCTCATACTGCAAGCTATGCCGGAAAGCCTTCTCAAGTTCCAAACTGGTGCTGACGCGCACGGCATGCGCGCCCATTCCCTCGGCAATTTTGACGAAATCCAGTCCGGGCAGATCGAGCCCGGGAACATCGCGCACCTGCATCACCTGGCTGAACGAACGCATGGCGCCGTAGCCGGCATTGTTGATAACCACGACAGTGAGCGGCAATTTGCGCTGGGCCGCGGTCCATAGCGCCTGGATCGAATACATAGCCGAGCGATCGCCGATCAGGCACACGGTGCGACGGCCGGGATGGGCCAGCGCGATGCCGACCGAGGCCGGCAGCGACCAGCCGAGGCCGCCGGACGACATCGTGTAGAACGAGTTGGCGCCGCGCATCGGCAGATATTTATGCATCGCCGGCCGATGCGACGGCGCTTCTTCCACCAGCATGGCATCGGCGGGCATCGCTTGCGCCAGCGTATGCAGCAGATAGTCGATCGGGATCGGATCGGCGGCGACGGGTGCCGGCGGCAGCACGCGGCCTTTGGCGGCGTTGCGTTTGATGTCAGGTAGTTGCGCGAGCAACATCTCGAGCGCCGGCTTCATGCTGGCGATGATGCTGGTGCCGATCGGCGCCACCGCGGCGGAGTCGATGTCGTCGGTGATCTGGAAAATCGCCATGTCGCCATCGAAGATCGCGGCATGGCCTTCGACATGGAAGGTGAAGACCGGCGCGCCGATGACGACGACCAGGTCATACGCTTTCAGCGCATCGGAGACCTGTGCGGGCGAGGCATGCAGGAAGCCGTGGAATTGCGGATGCCGTTCCGGAAAACTGCAGCGCGCAGAGAATGGCGAAACCCACACCGCGGCTTTCGTCTTATCGGCCACCGCAACCATCGCATCGACACAGCCGGCGCGATCGATACCGGGACCGACGATGAGGGCAGGGTTCTTGCTCGCGGCGAGCGCGGCAACGAGCTGCTGCATCGCCTCCGGCTCCGGCCCGATCTCGCGGCTGATCTTGCGCGCTGCGATCAGCTGCGCCGGACGCGTCCAGTCGTCGACCGGCACCGACACGAAAGTGGGCCCGCATGGCGGCTGCATCGCCACGTAATAAGCACGCGCAATGGCGGCCGGCACGTCTTCGGCGCGGGCCGGCTCGACGCTGTATTTCACGTAAGGCCGCGGGAATTCCGAGGCGCGATCGGCATAGAGAAACGCCTGCAGCGGCAGGATGCTGCGCGCCTGCTGGCCGGCGGTGATCACCATCGGCGTCTGGTTGCGATGCGCGGTGTAGATATTGCCGAGCGCGTGGCCGACCCCGGCCGCCGAATGCAGATTGACGAAACTCGCATTGCGCGTCGCCTGCGCGTAACCATCGGCCATCCCGATCACCGAGGCTTCCTGCAGGCCGAGCACATAGTCGATGTCGTCGGGCCAGTCGGACAGGAACGGCAGTTCGGTGGAGCCGGGATTGCCGAACACGCGATCAATGCCGAAGCCGCGCAGCAACTGCAACGTGGCGTCTTTGACGGTGGTGGTCCTGGGGGTGCTGGCCAAGGCGGTTTCCTCACGATGCGGGCAGTTGTCTGCCGTGTGTTGTTGATTCATCAACGATGGGAAATCGCGGAGAGTCAATGCCGTGAGACTTGAGCGAAGCGGGCTTCCGTCCCTCCCCGGAGCGAAGCGAATGGGGAGGGTGGCGCGACGGCGAGCGTTCAGTGAGCATGGTGACGGGTGGGGTGCTTCCACCCACTCCGACGTCCCGTGGGGCACCCCACCCCGGCCTTCGGCCGACCCTCCCCACCGCGCACAGCTTCACTGTGCTTGAGGGAGGGTTAAGATCCGTGCTCGCGAGGCCTATTCATCTCAAACGCGGCGATTAGTCTCTCCAACTGCGCGCGTTCTTCCGGCGTCTTTTCCCCCGCATCGAACAGCACGTTCCGCAGCAGATAATACTCCGTCTCGTCCTCGATCCGGTCGCGCTTGAGCACGCGCGCATAGTGGCGCGAATAGCGCCGGCGCAGTTCGGAGAGCGACGGAATATCGTGCAGCCGCAATTCGCTGTCGAATTTCGCGACCTCCATCGGCGTGAACTGCAGCGACATGTCCATGCAGTCGCTGATGGCGTCGCGCAAGCCATCGCGCGCGCCCGCAGCAGGCAACAGGCTTTCGGCAGGCCGATATTTGCCCGCGAAGAAGGCCAGAAACTCCGTCAAGCGCGCGTCGTCGATGTGGGTCTGGTCCGGCATGTTGTCATCCATTCGCTGACCGTAGCGCATCTGCATCGACGGCGCGCTGTCGCTCCCTCTCCCCGCATTCCCGCGAAGCAAAGCTTCGCTAGGCGGGGAGAGGGTTGGGGTGAGGGGCAGGGCACTCGGCCAGCGTCATGCACATTGCGATGTCGAGAAACGTGCGGACCCGAG
>JAPLPC010000421.1 GCA_026400425.1 Hyphomicrobiales bacterium
CACGAAAACTACAGTGATCGCAATGCCAGTAGCATGGTAGGCACCTATCACAGCACCGTCAGTGAGCAATACACGCCTTACATCATGCCCCAAGAAAACGGTCACAAAGGCGACGTGCGCTGGCTCAATCACTACGGCTTCAAGCCGCTCGACATGCCGACCCTGGCCGGAGGACTGAGCACGTGAAATTCTCCCTCTCTTGGCTGAAGGATCATCTCGACACCGACGCAACGCTGGATCAGCTGAGCGAAAAGCTCACCATGATCGGGCTCGAGGTCGAGCATATCGAGGACAAGGCGAAGCTGCTGGCGCCGTTCACGATTGCCGAGATCGTAGAGGCCGTGCAGCATCCGAATGCCGACCGCCTGCGCGTCTGCACCGTCAATGTCGGTGAAGACAAGCCGCTGCAGATCGTCTGCGGCGCGCCGAATGCCCGCGCCGGATTGAAGACCGTGCTGGCACGGCCCGGTACTTACATTCCGGGCAAGGATTTCACCATCGGCCTCGGCAATATCCGCGGTGTCGAGAGCCAGGGCATGCTGTGCTCGGCCGGTGAACTCGGGCTGCCCGACGCCGACCCCGTCATCGAGATCAATCTGACGCCGAACCGGCAGGACTGCACCGGCGTCGCCGGCATCGCACGCGATCTCGCGGCGGCCGATATGGGCGTGTTCAAGAATCCCGGCATCAAGCCCATCAAGGGCGAATTCCCCTGCCCGGTGAAGGTGACGGTCGAGGACGCAAAGCTCTGCCCAGGCTTCGCGCTGCGGCTGGTACGCGGCGTCAAAAACGGCCCATCGCCGGAATGGCTGCAGAAGAAGCTGACATCGATCGGCCTGCGCCCGATCAATGCACTGGTGGACATCACCAACTACCTGACCTTCGATCGCGCGCGACCGCTGCATGTGTTCGACGCCGCCAAGGTGAAGGGCGATCTCGTGGTTCGCCGCGCCAGAGATGGCGAGACGTTGCTCGCGCTCGACGGCAAGACCTACAAGCTCGACGACAAAGTGTGCGTGATTGCCGACGAACACGGCGTCGAGTCGCTGGCCGGCATCATGGGCGGCGAAGCCTCGGGCTGTTCGGACGACACCACCGACGTGCTGATCGAATCCGCGCTGTGGAACGAGATCAACATTGCGCAGACCGGTCGCAGGCTCGGCATCAATTCCGATGCGCGCTATCGCTTCGAGCGCGGCGTCGATCCGGTGTTCATGGTGCCCGGTCTCGAGCTGGCAACGAAGCTGGTGATGGAGCTGTGCGGCGGAACACCGTCGGAGAGCATCGTCGTCGGCAAGAGCTATGGCGACGATCGCCTGGTCGACTTCCCGATCGCGGAGGTGAAGCGCCTGGCTGCCATCGATGTCCCGTTCCCGGAAATGCGGATCATCCTCAACCGGCTCGGCTTCTCGGTCGCCGGCAATGGCCCGGTGGTGAAGGTCGCCGTGCCGTCCTGGCGCATGGACGTCACGGGGAAGGCCGACATCGTCGAGGAGATCATGCGCATCGTCGGCGTCGACAAGGTGCCGCTGACGCCGTTCCCGCGTGGTGACGCCCAGCGCAAGCCGGTGCTGACGCAAATCCAGCAGCGCACCCGCCGCGCCAAGCGTGGCCTTGCCGCGCGTGGTCTGGTCGAGGCCGTGACGTGGTCGTTCATCTCCAAGCCACATGCCGACGTGTTCGGCGGCGGCAAGCCCGAGCTCGCGCTCGCCAATCCGATAGCCGCCGATCTCTCCGACATGCGGCCGAGCCTGCTGCCGGGCCTGATTGCAGTCGCGCAAGCCAATGCGCATCGCGGCTCGTCGGATCTCGCGCTGTTCGAAGTCGGCCAGATCTTCAAGGGCGATCGCCCGCAGGATCAGTTCATCGCAGCGAGCGGCGTGCGCCGCGGTCTCGCGTCGTCGACCGGGACTGGTCGTCACTGGAGCGGCGCCAGCGCCGCCACTGCGCTCGATGCCAAGGCCGACGCTTTCGCGGTGCTCGCCGCAGCAGGCGCGCCGATGCAGGCGCTGCAGATCGTCCCCGGCGGCGCCGACTGGCTGCATCCCGGCCGGTCCGGCACGATCCAGATCGGGCCGCAGAATATCCTCGGATATTTCGGCGAGGTGCATCCGCGCACGCTGGAAGCACTCGGCGCCGATGGGCCGCTGATGGCGTTCGAAGTGATCCTGGATCGCATTCCCGACGCCAAGCAGAAGGCGACCCGCGCCAAGCCGTTGCTGGAACTCTCCGCGTTCCAGCCGGTGTCGCGCGATTTTGCCTTCATCGTCGATCGCAAGGTGAAGTCCGGCGATCTCGTCAAGGCCGCGGCCGGCGTCGACAAGAAGCTGGTGACGTCGGTCACGGTGTTCGACCTCTATGAGGGCAAGGGCATCGACGACGACAAGAAGTCGGTGGCCATTGCCGTGACGATCCAGCCGCGGGACAAGACGCTGACCGATCAGGAAATCGATGCGGTGGCGGCGAAGATCGTGGCGGAAGTGACCAAGAAGACGGGCGGCACGTTGCGCGCATGATCGACCGGCTCGGGCTGGCGCAATATTCAACCACCTCGCTCGTCATTCTCGTCGTCACCGCCTTCGTTGCCGGCCTCGCACGCGGATTTTCCGGGTTCGGGTCGGCGATGATCTTCATGCCGCTGGCCTCCAGCGTGATCGGTGCGCAGCTTGCTTCGCCATTGCTGCTGCTGATCGATTTCCTGACCACGCTGACGCTGATCCCCAATGCCGTGCGCCGCGCCGACAAGCGCGATGTCGGCATCATCTGCATCGGTGCCCTGATCGGCATTCCGCTCGGCACCATGGTTCTGGCGCTAGCCGATCCGCTGCTGGTGCGCTGGATCATCGCGTTGCTGATCATTGGGCTGTTGGTGCTGTTGATGTCAGGCTGGCGTTTTCGCGGCAGGCCGACGATCCCCCTGACGATGTCGGTTGGTTTCACCGGCGGATTCTTCGGTGGCCTCGCACAGGCCGGCGGTCCACCCGTCGTGCTGTACTGGCTGCGCGAAGCTGCCGTCGCCGCCGTCACGCGCGCGAACATCATCCTGTTCTTCGCGATCAGCGATGTGCTGATCGTGGTCAGCTACTTCTTCGGTGGCTTGTGGACGGCGACCGTCGTCGGCCTCGCCGTCTTGACCGGCCCGCTATTCGGGCTCGGCCTCTGGATCGGCTCAAAACTGTTCGGTGTCGCCAGCGACGAAACCTTCCGTCGGATCTGCTACGCGCTGATCGCGGTCTCGGCTGTGATCGGGTTGCCGCTGTTCGATGGACTGTTTCGCTGAAATTGTAGGGTGGGCAAAGGCGCGTAGCGCCGTGCCCACCATCTAAACCGTAATGGCTATAGTGGCACGCTGCGCTTTGCACCACCCTACGGTTATCAACCGCCTGCACTACTCGATCGCGGCGCCCGGCGTTTCTGCTTTTTCGCAGGCTTCGCTTCCGCGGCCGGCTCCTTGACGGCGCCGATCTTTTTCAGCGCCGCATCGGCTGCGCGTTCGCCGGTCTCCCAGGCGCCGTCGACGGTGCCCCACAGCGTTTCATGCGTCGCTTCGCCGGCGATGAACAGATTGCCCATCGGCTCGGCCAGCACGCGGCGCGAGGCTTGTCCGCCGGGTGCTGCGGCCGACATCGCGCCGAGAACGAACGACGACGCATCCCAGCGCGTCACCTTGCTCCGCTGGACCGCGTTCTTCATGTCGCTGCCGAACATTTTCGTCAGCCACGCGGTGGCGAACTCCGTCATCGCCGCTTCGCCCTGGGCGGCGAGACCGCGGCCGAACGCGCCCGCGACATCGACCGTGCAGAGCGACGAGCCGCCGATATTCGCAAACAGCGCGCCGGTCTGCGTGCTGTTGCTCTGCTCGATCACCAGTTCGTCGCGGCCGAGGCCAAGCGGATTGCCCTTGAGGCCCAAAGCGATGCGATCGTAACTGCCGAGTGTCAGCTTCGCGGCCGCATCGAGCTGGCGCTTTGGCAGCTCCGGCGTGAATTTGATCGTGCCGGCATTCAGCACGTTGCTCGACACCGTAACGATCACCGCACGCGCCGCCACGCGTCCTGCTGCGGTCTCGACGCCGATGTCGCGGCCGCTCCAAGTCACGCGCGTGACCGGCATCGACACCACGACCGGCACGCTGTCGCCGAGCTTGGCCATCAGCGTGCCGAGCCCCTGGCGCGTAGCCACCGAAATCGCGCGATCTTCGGCGCGCGACTGATCGACCACGGACAGATCCTTCAGATCCTTCCCGGTCGCATAGGCGCCGAGCGCGAAATCGACGGTGCCGGCCCATTCGCCGAGATCCTTCGGCAACACCGCGGCGCAAGCCATGTCGCCGCGGCGCGCCGCATCATCGATCGCGCGGGTGGCGCGCACGAAGGTCGCGAGCAATTCCTCGGTTTCCGACGCACGCGCATTGCGACGGCCGATGCGCAGTTTTTGATTCGGCGACGAGGTCACGTCCACGCCGGCACCGCGCGCGAGCTTGACGACGGCATTGGTTTCCGGCGTGTGCAGCCAGCGTGCGCCGAGATCGAGGGGAACATCGAAGGTCGAACTGTCGGTTGCGCATCGGCCGCCGATCTGTCCCGATGCCTCCAGCACGATCACCTTGCGCCCGGCGGCCTGAATGCGCCGTGCGGCCGCAATGCCGGCAGCGCCGGCGCCAATCACCACCACATCGGCATCGCGCGGCAATGTCGCAGCCGACGCTCTTGCATTGAACAGCGGCGCCAGCGTCAATCCCGCCGACGCCGATAAAAATGCGCGGCGTGAGAAAGTCATGGCATGGTTTCCGAGAGCGTAATGAGAATGAGAACGTCCCACGAACCTTGCAGTATTCAATTGCCGCCAGCAACCCTCATGGTGAATTCCGCGTTTACACCGAAGCGCACGCATGAACCAAATTGCAATGGCTGCCGTCCATGATGCGAGCAGGGACAAAGCGGTCGATACGAACCGCAACCGGGGTCAGTGTCATGGGCTTCATGCTCGATACGGTCGGCAAGCTGATTGCCAAATATCTGCAGAAGGAAGTGCCGGGCTACGAGCCTTTCACGCCCAGCGATCCCGAACGCCTGCTCGATATCATGCGCGAGGGCGACGTGTTGCTGGTCGAAGGCAACAACCGCGTCTCCGGCATCATCAAATACCTCACGCAATCGACCTGGTCGCATGCGGCGCTCTATGTCGGCCCGATCGACGGCGCCATGGAGCCCAATGGCGAACCGCATGTGCTGATCGAGGCCAATATCGGCGAGGGCGTCACCACCGCGCCGCTGTCGAAATATTTCGCCTTCCATACGCGGCTATGCCGACCGGTCGGGCTGTCCTTTGAGGATCGCACCACGGTGTGTCGCTACGCCATCAATCGCGTCGGCTTCGGCTACGACACGAAGAACATCCTGGACCTGATGCGGTTTCTGATTCCGCTGCCGATCCCGCAGCGCTGGCGACGGCGCATGATCGCGATCGGCTCGGGTGATCCGACCAAGATCATCTGCTCGGCGCTGATCGCACAGGCCTTCGAAGCCGTGCGTTATCCGATCCTGCCGAAGATCACCCGCGCTGGCAGCCGACAGGCCCGCCGCGAAATCCTGCACATCCGGCATTCCTCGCTATATATGCCGCGCGATTTCGACATCTCGCCCTATTTCGAGGTGGTGAAACCGACCATTGAACTCGGCTTCGACTACACGTCGCTGCACTGGGCCGACAAGCCTCGTCCGCCCCGGGAGGTGGCGGGCTCGCACGATCCATTTCCAGGATCCGTCGAAACGCCGGGACTCGCGGCTCAGGCCGTCGCGGAAGCATCGATGGCTGAGCAAGCGGTGAGGCGGCTGGCCGCGTGAACTCGGCCGTCCCCGCCGGTGACCGCTTCGCCTCATCCGTCCTACGCATTACGTCGGGCTACGACTTCACCGCACCGGCGGTAAGCCCGCCCACCATGTAGCGGCGGAAGGCATAGTAGACTGCGGCCGGCGGCAGCGCGTAGATGAAGCCGGTGGTCATCAGCAATTCCCACGGCGAGTCGTCTGCGGCCAGAAAATTGCCGAGCGCGACTGGCAGCGTAATCTCGGTGTCTTTCGAGAGCAGCAGGAACGCGTAGAGATACTCGTTCCACGCCAGCAGCAACGCATAGGTGCCGACGGCCACCAGGGACGGCAGCATCAGCGGAAGATAGACCATCCGAAACAGCTGCAGCGGCGTGGCACCATCCATGATCGCGGCTTCGTCGAGTTCGAGCGGCAGCTTGTCGGACGCCTGCTTCAGCACCCAGATCGCATAGGGCGAAGCGATGGTCACCATGGCGAGGATCAGCGCCCAGTGATTGTTGAGCAGGCCATAAGTGCCCATGGTGCGATACATCGGCACGGCCAGGAATGCGGCCGGAATGAAATAGGTGAACAGCGCGAGGTTCATCACCGTGCGGCCGCCGCGCACGCGCAGACGCGAAATCGCAAACGCTGCCAGCGTGGCGATGATCAGTGTCAGCGCGCCGACCGCGACGGCGATCACCACCGAATTGCCGAACTGCGCCCAGAAGTCGCGCAGAAAATAATGCTGCTGATTGAACACGACGCGAAAATTCTGCAGCGTCGGATGATCCGGCCACAGCTTGCCGGCAAACGCGTCCTGCTTCGGCGAAATCGCGAACAGGAACATGTGATAGATCGGGATCAGCGTCCAGATCAGCACGGGAATGCCGATCAGCAGCAGCTTCGCTTCATTGCCGATCTCGCGCAGCGTCGGCATCCGCATATCAGAGGTCTTCATCATCGCGACAATCGCTTCATCATGAAATACACCAGCGGCAACACCAGCGGCATCGCGCACACGATCGACGCCATCGCCATATCGAGCTGGTCGAGGCGGAGGTAGCGGATACCGAGCGTCGCCAGCACATGAGTGAGGTCGGCCGGGCCGCCGCCGGTGAGCAGATAGACGCTGTTGAAATCGCCCAGCGTCCAGATCATCGAGAGCAGCGTGCAGGTGATGTAGAGCATCTGCATCGACGGCCAGGTGATGAAGCGGAACTTCTGCCACCAGCTGGCACCATCGACCTCGGCGGCCTCGAACATGTCGGCTGAGATCGCAAGCCGCCCGGTCATCAGGATCAGCGTCCAGAACGGCAGCGATTTCCAGATATGGACGAGGATCGCCAGCGTCAGGCCGATGGCGGGATCATTGAGCCAGTTCGGACCGTCCTCGGCGGTGAATTTGAAGATCAGATTGTTGATGACGCCCCATTCCGGATTGAACATGAAACGCACCGAGAGAATCGTCGGGATCGACGGTACCGCCCAGGGCAGGATGAACAGCACCGACAGCCAGCGGATCCATGTTCGCGTCTGCACGAAGAAGCCGGACAGGAACAGCGCGATCAGCATCTTCACATTGATGCCGATGATCAGAAAGATCAGCGTGTTGACGACGGTACGCGCGAAAACGGGATCGTTATAGAGCGCCACATAGCTGGCGGGATGCCGCGCGAGCCACAGGCCGTAGCTGATCGGATAGACCACGAAAGCGAGGAAGACGAGGACATAGGGCGCAAGCATCACGATGCCCCAGACCTGCGGCGTGGAAAACCGCGCGGCGAAGGGATGGGAGGCATCGCTTGGGGATGTGTAGGTGATGGCCGTCATGCAACGCGTTCCGGTTGATGAGTTGGGTTTAGTTGACGGACGCGACGGCCTCATGCCCCCCTCGCCCCGCTCTTGCGGGGAGAGGGCTAGGGAGAGGGGCGCTTCCACAAGTTCACAGCAAGTGGAGAGACCCCTCTCCCGATCGGCTTCGCCGCTCGACCTCTCCCCGCAAGGGCGGGGCGAGGTGAACGACCGTACTAGCCCGCGATCTCCTTGATCCGCGCGATCAGCTCATCGACGGCTTTTTCCACCGGCACCTTCTCGCTAACCACGCGGTTCATGGCCTTGGCCCAGACGTTCTCGTTGTTGAGAATGGTGAACTTGTAGTTCTTGGTGAAATCGAAAGGCGTCGTGCCGCCCATAAACTGGGTGTAGACCGCCTTGCGATGCTTGTCGGCCTGCCAGAAGGGCGAGGCTTGACCCGCCTTGGTGACGGGGAACCAGCGGCCCAGCGCACCTTCCACATAAGGCTGCAGGTTTTCCTCCTCGAGCAGGAACTTGACAAATTCCCGCGCGCCCGCCTTGTTCTTCGATTGCGAGAAGATCATGCCGGTCTTGACGTCCGAGCGATATTTGATCGGTGTGCCATCCGGCTTGTTGGGGAACGAGGCGGTGATGATGGTGTCTTCATAGGCCTTCTTGCCGGCGGCACGCTGTTCCGGCGTCAGCGATTGGTTCTGCGAATCCTCGAACCATTTCGCCGCGATCGAGATCGTGAAGTTGTGAGTCATGACGATGCTGCGATTGTGGAAGGCGACGTTGTTGTCCGGATCCTTCCATGTCGTCGAGGACGGCGGCGTGCAGCCCTTGATGTAAGTGTCGGTGTAATCGCGCAGTGCGCCGATCAGGCCTTCCCTGACTTTTGGATCGTCCACCGTGAGCTTGCCGTCGTTGTCGACCAGCTTGACGTTGTAGGCATCGATGAAGGTGTAGAACGACTGCAGCGAGTCCGTGGACTCCACGCCCATCGGCTGGCCGACGCCATAGGCACGGCTGCCCGATGCCTTGCGATAGGCCGGCTGCACCTTGTCACACCAGAACGACCAATAGCCCTTCCAGTCCTTCGGGATGTCCTCCACCTTGAAGCCGGCCTGCTGCAGCATGTCGCTCCAGATCTCCACATGCATCGACTGCTGCTTCAGCGGGAAGCCGTAATAGCCCTTCTTCTTAGTTTGGCCGTTCATCAGCAGCGCAGTTTCCACCGTGTTCGGCGCGAACTTGTCCATCATCGGCGTCAGGATGTCGGTGATGTCTTCGAGCTTGCCTTCGAACGCCCATTTGCCGGACGCCTGCACATCATAGGTGTCGGCATAGGCCACATCCGGCGGCGTGCCGGAATCCAGCGCCGCCACCGTCTTTGGAATCATGTCCTGAATGGCATATTGCGATAGTTCGACCTTGATTTTGGTCTTGTCCTCGAACTTCTTGATCGCGGCCAGCAGCGACTCGTCTTCGGATTTGTAGAAGCCCTTGCTGAACCAGACGGTGATGCTCTGCTGGGCTGAAGCGGGTGCTGTGCTCAGCAACAAGCCGGACGCAGCAGCGGCGAATACAAATGCGCGGGTACCCTTTTTGACCAAGACCTTGGTAATCAAGACACGTCCTCCCTGATGATTATTTTTGGGGGAGAGTACCTCTTTCTCGTGGTGCGTCCAGTGTAGAAGTCCATGCTGCGCTGCACTTGTCTGACAACTTTTCAGTTGTTAGGTGTTCACTGTTGCAAGGAGAAAGTATCGATGCTCGCCGCTGCTGCCAAAGCGCTCTCGCAAATTCTGTCGCCCCCGATGCGCAGCATTCTCTGGAAATCCATCGGCCTTGCTCTGGTGATGATCACCGTGCTGGCGATCGGCATGCAGCGACTTCTGAGCTGGGCCGCCACCGCTGGCGGCGTCTGGGCCGAGAGCATGGTGGGCTCGGATTATCATAGCATGGTCACCGTGCTGACCTGGATCCTGTCCGTCGCGGCCGGCCTCAGCGTCGTCGCCGGCGCCATTTTCCTGATGCCGGCGATCACCACGCTGGTGGCGAGCTTTTTTGTCGATGACGTCGCAGACGTGGTCGAGCGCACGCACTATCCGGCAGAGCGGGCGGGATCGCCGCTTCCGGTCGGGCTCGCAGTAGTCGAAGGCAGCAAGACAGCCTTGCTGACGATTGCGGTCTATCTGATTGCGCTGCCTTTCGTGTTTTTTGCCGGCATCGGCTTCCTCGTGTTCTTCATCGCGACGGCGTGGCTGCTCGGCCGCGAATATTTCGAACTCGCCGCGATGCGTTTCCGCTCGCCGGCGGAGGCCAAGGAGATGCGGCGCCGGCATGGGGCGACCGTGTTCACCGCCGGTCTGTTCATCGCGGCTTTCGTGTCGATCCCGATCGTCAATCTCGCGACGCCGCTGTTCGGCATGGCGTTCATGGTTCACATGCACAAGAAGCTCAGCGGCCCGCGCCCGGAATTGATCGAACCGGGGCGGTCAAGAACGCCGGTGGTGTAATATCCTTCTGCTCCACCTTCATCGTGAGAAGTGCGCATCGAGCGCGTCTCCTCACCATGAGGGGCGGAGGTTCCTACTTCGCCGCGACGAAATAGAAATCCTGGCGTCCCGAGATCGAGCCGTAGCTGAACGGCTTCTGTTTGCGCCGGGTCAGATCCATCACGTCGTCGCGAACGTAATCGAACAGCCGACGCACCTCCAGCCCTGGCGTCGGCAGGTTCTTCACCAATGCCGTTGCGAACGGGCTATTGGCGCCGGCGCCATCCAGCGCAACTTCGCCGTCCTTGGCGGCATATACCACCATCGTTCCGGCTTCGGGCTCGACGGCAGCCAGCCCCTGCGATGCCGAGCGCGACGCCACTTCGAGCGTGCGCTTCATCTTGTTAGCGAAAGGATTGTTGCGGCAGGCATCGAGGATGACCAGGCGAAGTTTCTTGGCGCGTTCGGCTGCATTGAGGATCTGCCCGAGCGGAACCGCCTCGAATTCGATATCGCGATCGACGGCGATGCGTGCGTCGACGGGGATGAGGTAATTGACGCCGCCGACTTCCATGCCATGGCCGGCGTAGTACACCACTGCCCAGTCGGCATCCTCGGCCTGCACGGCGAATTCGCGCAGTGCCGCCATCAGCGCATCCTTGCGCAGATCTGTAAGGACCGTGACGGAGGAGAAGCCGGTTTTCTTCAGAGAATCGGCCACGAGCGTCGCATCGCGGCGGGGATTGGTGAGTGCGGACACGCTGGTATAGGCGGAATTGCCGATCACCAACGCGATGCGGCGATCGCCCGGCCCTGACGGCGATATCGCCGTGGGCGCAACAGTGGCCACCGCGGACGGCGACGCGCTGCCGGTGGGCGCCACTGCCGAGGGCAAAACGGGTTTGGCCGACGCGATGGATGGAATCTTGATCGATGACGGCGAAGCGGATGGCGCCGATACGACGGGCTTCGCCGCCGCCGTGGCGGCCGATGATACGTCGACGCCGTTCAGCGCTGCGAGCCGCTCGCGCGCCTTGTCCTGCGCCCATTTGCCGTTCGCGTATTTCTCCGGCAGCGTCAGCGCCACGGTGAAATCGTTGCGCGCGGCGGCGGCATTGCCGAGCGCCTCCTGCGCCAGACCGCGATTGGCATAGGCCGCGCCGAAGGATGGATCTAGCCTGATCGCTTCGGAGAGATCGGCGACGGCACGGTCATATTTAGTAAGCTTCAAATAGATATTGCCGCGATTGTTGCGGGCCAGCGCATCGCGGGGATCGATGCGGATCGCCTCGCCATAATCACTGATGGCGCGATCATTGTCGCCCTTCAATCCATAGACATAGCCGCGGTTGCGATAGGCGAAATTGTTCTTCGCGTCGAGCCGGATCGCGTCGTTGAAATCGGCGATGGCGAGGTCGTTGTCGCCCCTGGCGCGAAACAGATCGCCGCGGCTGTTGAAGGCCTGCACGTTGCGCGGATCTATCCGGATGGCGGCGCTGAAATCGGAGATGGCGAGATCCGGATCGTTCTTCGCCACATAGGCCTTGCCGCGGCTGACATAGGCATCGGCATAGCGCGGATTCATCCCGATGGCGCGTGAGAAATCCATCAAGGCAAGCGAGAGATCGGAAGCGGCCGCCTTGCGGCTCCAGCGGTTCATGAACTTGATGCCACGATTGCGATAGACGATGGCGCGGTCGCTGCCGCGATAACGGCCGGAGATGATCTGCCGATCGCAGGCCGCGATCTCGCCGTCGTAGTCCTGGCCGGGATAAATGCAGGCGCGCTTGTCGCGTTCGAAATCGGCATGCGCGGCCGTCGTGGAAAGGTCGGCCGCAGCAAATGCGACAATCAGCAGAGCAATCGCCTTGAACATCCAGTTCTCCCAATTGCCGCATTGTGGGTGCGGCAATGTGATGAAATTGGGTCGAAAGCAGGCGGAGATTGGTTCCATCTTGCTGTCGTTGCAAGCAGCGGAACGACATCGCTCAGACGACGGTCTTCTCCGGCCATCTGCAGAGATCGTTGATTAGGCACACTTCACAACGCGGCTTGCGCGCCAAGCAGGTGTAGCGGCCGTGCAGGATCAGCCAGTGATGGGCGTGCAGCATGAACTGTCGCGGAATCACGCGCTCGAGTTCGAGTTCGACATCGAGCACGTTCTTGCCCGGCGCCATATTGGTGCGGTTGCCGACGCGGAACACATGGGTATCCACCGCCATCGTGTGTTCGCCGAACGCCATGTTGAGCACCACATTCGCCGTCTTGCGTCCGGCGCCAGGCAGCGACTCCAGTTCGGCGCGGGTGCGCGGCACCACGCCGCCGAACTCGCGGATCAGTTTTTCCGACAGCGCGATGACGTTCTTCGCCTTGGTGCGATACAGGCCGATGGTCTTGATATAGTCGCGCACCGCCTCCTCGCCGAGATCGACCATCTTTTGCGGCGTATCGGCGATGGGAAACAGCGCGCGCGTCGCTTTGTTGACCCCGGCATCGGTGGCCTGCGCAGACAGCACCACCGCCACCAGGAGCGTGTAGGGATTGAGGTGTTCGAGTTCGCCTTTCGGCTCGGGATTGGCGTTGTGAAACCGCGAAAATGCCTCGTGGATCTCGGCCGCGGTCCAGCGCTTTAACCGAGGCGCCTTCGGTTTCACCGCCTTCGCCAGCGCCTTCTTGACCTGCTTCGCCTTGACGATCTTCGCCTTTGCTGGCGTCTTCGGCAGGGCAGCTTTGGCGACGGAGGTTTTGGCGCGGGTGATGGACTGGCGGATGATTTTCGGCGGGCAACGACTTTCACAGCGACGACGAGCCCAAGCTGTTCAGCGCGTTGCTGCGTCCGCACCGCGCGCTGAGCCGCAAGGGTTTTCTCGTGCTGATGGCGTGCCTCAGCGTGATTTCGTTCAGTGCCGGACTGGTGTTCCTGTGGATGGGTGCCTGGCCGGTGTTCGGCTTTTTCGGGCTCGACGTGCTGGCGATCTACGCAGCCTTCAAGATCTACGACCGCCGCGCCAGGGCCACCGAGGAAATCACGGTGACCGCGTCGGAAATCCGGGTGCGGCGCGTCAGCCCGCGCGGCGACGTGGTCGAATGGGCGTTCAATCCGCTCTGGGTGCAGATCGATCGCGTCGAGCATGCCGAGTTCGGAATCGATCAGCTATTCCTGGTCTCGCGCGGGCGCCGGGTGTCGATCGCACGGGTTCTCGGCGCCGAGGAAAAGGCGAGCTTCCTCAGTGCCCTACTGGACGCGCTGGGTCAGGCCAAACGCGGCCCCAACTATCATTCGATGGCATGACAGCTGATCCGGAATCGGGTGGTCTCCCCGCGTGGCCGGGCGTAAATCCGGACGATGATGAATTCTGCCAGAGATATCGTGATGAATGACCATCGCCCGCTCAAGCCGGGCCTGCGCGATGCGGCGCTGCGCGATTACGACAGCGTCCGCCGCGCCATCGGCTTCATGCACGGGCAATGGAAAGAGCAGCCCAGCATCGAAGACGTGGCCGATGCCGCCAGCGTCACGTCCGACGAGCTGCATCACCTGTTCCGCCGCTGGGCCGGGCTGACGCCGAAGGCCTTCATGCAGGCGCTGACGCTGGATCATGCCAAGATGCTGCTGCGCGATTCCGCCAGCGTGCTGGATGCGGCGCTGGATTCAGGCCTCTCCGGACCGGGCCGGTTGCACGATCTGTTCGTCACCCATGAAGCAATGTCGCCCGGCGAGTGGAAGACCGGCGGCGCGGGCATGGAGCTGCGTTACGGCTTTCATCCGTCGCCGTTCGGCACCGCCATCGTGATCGCCAGCGAGCGCGGGCTGGCCGGCCTCGCATTCGCCGACGCCGGCGAAGAGCAGGCGGGTTTTCTGGATATGGCGCGGCGCTGGCCGGCTGCCACCATGATCGAGGACACGGACGCCACCGCACCGCTGGCGCGTCGCATCTTCGATACGACTTTATGGCGACCGGACCAGCCGCTGCGGGTGGTGTTGATCGGCACCGACTTCGAGGTGCGGGTGTGGGAAACGCTGCTGAAGATCCCGATGGGCCGCGCGGTGTGCTATTCCGACATCGCCAGCAACATCGCGCGCCCGAAAGCCTCGGCGCCCTCGGCAAATCCGGCGCGCTGACCGGCTATCACTGGGGCATCACCCGCAAGCAGGCGATGATCGGTTGGGAAGCCGGGCAGGTGGGTTCGACCGGCTAGAGCTCTTATTGTCGTCACCCGACTTGATCGGGTGACCCAGAACACACTGCATCGACTGAGGATACTGGATCGCCCGCTTTCGCGGGCGATGACAGATCGAGCGTTATTCGCTCGCCGGCGCAGCCTTGACGCCGCCCTTCGACACGCCGACCAGCGCCGGGCGCAAGACGCGCTCGCCGATGGTGTAGCCGGCCTGCACGACCTGCACGACGGTGCCCGAGGCCACCGATGCATCCGGCACTTCGTACATGGCTTGATGGAAGTTCGGATCGAACTTCTCGCCGGTCGGATCGATCTTTTTCACGCCGTGCTTTTCGAGCGCGCTGAGCAGCGAGCGCTCGGTGATTTCGACGCCTTCGATCAGCGACTTCAGGCCGGGGTCGGCCGTTGCCTTGGCGTCCGCCGGCACCGCGTCGATGGCACGCTGCAGATTGTCGGCGATGTCGACGATGTCGCCGGCAAATTTGGAGACGCCGTAAACCCGTGCGTCGGCGACCTCCTTCTGGGTGCGCTTGCGCAAGTTTTCCATCTCGGCCAGCGTGCGCAGCATCTTGTCGCGCGCGTCCGCGGCTTCCTTGGTCAGGATTTCGACCGAATTGGGTTCCGGATCGTCCGGCATGATGTACGGCTTCGACACCACCGGCTCGGCGGCCGCGGCCGTCTGGTCCTGATTGTTGTCGTTCTGCCCGTTGGATTCAGTCATCACGCTGCCTTCTCAAAACACGCCAAATTTGCTGGGGTTGCAGAGCCGGATATCGTGGTTTGCGGGCCAAAAATCAAGCTGAACCGGCCAGATTGACCCAATCAGCCACCCAGCATGCGGCTGACGATGCGCGCTGCGTAGTCCACCATGGGGATCACCCGCGCATAATTGAGCCGCGTCGGCCCGATCACCCCGAGCACGCCCACGATATGGCCGGCACCGTCGCTATAGGGGGCGATGATGGTCGAGGAGCCCGACAGCGAGAACAGCTTGTTCTCGGAGCCGATGAAGATGCGGACGCCCTCGGCGCTTTCGGCGCGGCCGAGCAGATCGACCACCTCGCGCTTGGTTTCTAGATCATCGAACAGCAGCCGAACGCGTTCGAGATCCTCCAGCGCGTGCAGGTCTTCCAGCAGATTGGCCTGGCCGCGCACGATCAGCTGGCGATCGTCGGCATTGCCGCCGGACCAGCTGGCCAGGCCCGCCGTGATCACCTTTTGCGTCAATTGATCGAGTTCAGCCTGATTCTGCTGGAGCGTGGTTTCGAGTTCGAGCCGCGCTTCGGCCAGGGTGCGGCCACGGATCCGCGCATTGAGGAAATTCGAAGCCTCGGTGAGTGCCGAGGATGGCACGCCGGCCTGCAGCGTCAGCACGCGGTTTTCCACCTGGCCATCTTCCGACACCAGCACCACCAGCGCCTTTTCGGGCTCCAGGCGGACGAATTCGATGTGTTTGAGCCGCGCATTCGACTTGGCCGTCAACACCACCGCAGCCGCGCGGCTGAGACCGGACAGATGCGTCAGCGCCTCGCCGATGGCGGCTTCGACGGATTGCGAACGGCCCACGGAGGAGAGCTGCTGCTGGATCGACTGCCGCTCGGGTTCGGTGAGATCGCCGACCTGCATCAACGCATCGACGAAGAAGCGCAAGCCGAGTTCGGTCGGCAGCCGTCCAGCCGATGTATGCGGCGCATAGATCAGGCCGAGCTGCTCCAGATCCGACATCACATTGCGCACCGAGGCCGGCGACAGCGGCACGGTGATCAGGCGCGAAATATTGCGCGACCCCACCGGTTCGCCGGTCGCCAGATAGCTCTCGACGATCTGGCGGAAAATCTCGCGTGACCGTTCGTTGAGCTGGGCCAGCCCGGCGCGCGGCGAGATCAGGCCGATTGGATCGTGATGCACCACTTCAGCACTCCTTCGACCCTAATCTGTCGTTGCGCCCCTCCGGATACAAGCACCTTCACGGCTACGGAAGCTCCTCATTGGTCTGCCGGCCTTGCCGCTGCCGTCCGCGCCCCCTAAAAGCACCGCCAACACTCGATTTTCGGAACAATTGGAAGGATTTTTCTCATGCGGCCAAGCCGTCGTGCGCCCGATGAACTGCGCGCTGTCTCGCTGGAACGCGGCGTCGTCAAATATGCCGAGGGATCCTGCATGGTGAAATTCGGTGACACCCATGTGCTGGTGACCGCCACGCTGGAAGAGCGCCTGCCGCCATGGCTCAAGGGCCAGGGTCGCGGTTGGGTCACCGCCGAATACGGCATGCTGCCGCGCGCCACGCTGGAACGCACCCGCCGCGAGGGCGCCGCCGGCAAACAAGGCGGCCGCACCGTCGAGATCCAGCGCCTGATCGGCCGCTCGCTGCGCGCCGCGGTGAACCTGGAATCACTCGGCGAGCGTCAGATCACTATCGATTGCGACGTGATCCAGGCCGATGGCGGCACCCGCACGGCGTCGATCACCGGCGCCTGGGTCGCCTTGGCCGACTGCATTGCCTGGATGAAGAGCCGCAACATGTTCAAGAAGGACACGGCGGACAAGGTGCTGCGCACCAATATCGCGGCGATCTCCTGCGGCATCTATCAGGGCATCCCGGTGCTCGATCTCGATTATGCCGAAGATTCCGAAGCCGATACGGATGCGAATTTCGTCATGACCGGCGACGGCCGAATCATCGAGATCCAGGGAACCGCTGAAAAGGAGCCGTTCACTCAGGACGAGCTGATGAAGCTGATGGCGCTGGCGCAGAACGGCGTCGGCAAACTGGTGGAACTGCAGAAGATGGCGGTTGCTTGAAGCACGCCGTCATGCCCGGCGAATGCCGGGTATCCACGCCTTTCTGACCGCGACAGCGAACGTGGATGGCCGGGACAAGCCCGGCCATGACGGAGTATATTTGGTCATGACCCAACATCGCCGAATCACCGGCAAGCTCGTGATCGCCACGCATAATCCCGGCAAGCTCGCCGAGATGCGCGATCTGCTGGCGCCCTATGGCACCGCGGCGGTGTCGGCGGGTGAACTCGGCCTCGCCGAGCCCGACGAGACCGGCGACACGTTCAAGGCCAATGCCGCCATCAAGGCGATCGCCGCGGCCAATGTCGCGCAGCTGCCCGCTTTCGCCGACGACTCCGGCCTCGTCGTCGATGCCCTCGACGGCGCGCCGGGTATCTATTCGGCGCGCTGGGCCGGCGACAGCAAGGATTTCACCGGCGCCATGACGCGCATCGAGCGTCTGCTGCAGGAGCGCGGCGCGACGACACCCGACAAGCGCACCGCGCATTTCGTCTCGGCGTTGTGCGTCGCCTGGCCCGATGGTCATCTCGAAGAAGTGGAATCGCACGCCCACGGCACGCTGGTGTGGCCGCCACGCGGCACCGCCGGCTTCGGCTATGATCCGACGTTTCTGCCCGATGGCCATACCCGCACCTATGGCGAGATGACGGCCGTCGAGAAGCACGGCCTGCCGCCGCTCGGCCAGGGCCTGTCGCATCGTGCAAAGGCCTTCGTGAAACTCGCGGAGATCTGCCTTGATCCGCAATGACAGCCAGCAGGACGCGTTCGGCGTTTACGTGCATTGGCCGTTTTGCCTGTCGAAGTGTCCGTATTGCGACTTCAACAGCCATGTTCGCCATCGAGCCATCGATGAAGAGCGTTTCGCCCGCGCCTTTGCGCGCGAGATCGAAACCACCGCGGCGCGCATTCCCGACCGTACGGTGACGTCGATCTTTCTCGGCGGCGGCACGCCGTCGCTGATGCAGCCGCAGACCGTCGGTTCGATCCTCGATTCCATCGCGAAATACTGGAATGTCGATTCCGCCGTCGAGGTCTCGATGGAAGCCAACCCGACATCCGTCGATGCAACACGCTTTCACGGCTATCGCGCCGCCGGCGTCAATCGGGTGTCGCTCGGCGTACAGGCACTCGACGATGCGTCGCTGAAGTCGCTGGGACGTCTGCACAGCGCGCGCGAAGCGCTCGATGCCGTCGCCATCGCACGCAGTGCTTTCGATCGCTATTCGTTCGATCTGATTTATGCCCGGCCGGACCAGACGCCGGAGATGTGGACCAGCGAGCTCAAGCTCGCGATCTCCGAGGCTGCCGAACATCTGTCGCTGTATCAGCTCACCATCGAGGAAGGCACGCCGTTCTTCGGATTGCATGCCGCCGGCAAGTTGAAGACTCCGGCAGAAGGCCTCGCGCGCGTGCTCTACGACGTGACGCAGGAAGTCTGCGCACAACATGGGCTGCCAACCTACGAGATTTCCAACCACGCGCGGCCCGGCGCCGAGTGCAAACACAATCTGGTCTATTGGCGCGGCCAGCAATATGCCGGCATCGGCCCGGGCGCGCATGGCCGCATCGATATCGACGGCATCCGCCACGCCACCTCGACCGAGAAGCGCCCGGAGACGTGGTTGATGCGCGTCGAAGCCAACGGACATGGCGTCACGCTGGATGAAAGCCTCAACAGCGAAGAACGCGCCGACGAATATCTGCTGATGGGGCTACGGCTCGTCGAAGGCATCGATCCGGCGCGCTATGATGCACTGTCCGGTCGCCCGTTCGATCCCAAGCGTGTCGAGAATCTCTGCGACGAAGGCGCCATCGTTATCGAGAACGGCCGCCTGCGCGTGACGCAAGAAGGATTCCCGGTGCTGGATGCAGTGGTCGCGGATCTGGCCGCGTAGGTTTCAGTCCGTCCCTCGTCCTGAGGAGCCGAGCAGCGCCGTCTCGAAGGATAGCCGCAAGCTCGGAGCCTGCTCAGTTCAGGGTTCGAGACGGCGCGACGCACCGCCTCACCATGAGGCTCGGCGCGTAAGGCTACGTCCCAAAACTCTTCGGCGAGCCGGCCACCGGTTGACCGCCGCCTGATGCCACCTTCATCACCGCCAGACCGCGATCGTTGCCTCCGTCCTGACGGAAGCGGAACAGGCCGTCGATGCCGGCACACCCGGCTTGATTGGTCAGGATCTCCGGCGAAAAGCGCTGGCCGCCCTGGGTCCGCGCGAGTGCTGCGACCAGCGCCACCGCATCATAGGCCAGCGTCGCCGTACGGACGGGATCATTGCCATATTTGGCCCGATAACGGCCTGAAAAGGCGCGAAACCCCGCGGGATCCGGCGCGGCGTAAAGCCCGCCCTGCATCGTCGCGCTGCCGAATACGCGCGGATTGTCCCACAACCCGGTGCCCAGCAGCTGAATATTGCGCAGATTGGCGCCCGCCGCCGTCAACGCATCCGCCGTTGCCACCACGGCTTCGCCGTCATCGGCGAGCAGCAATGCATCGGCGCCGGTGAGCTGCGCCGCGATGTTCTTCGCCGCAGTCGCACGATCGGCCCCGTAGCGCTCGAACGCGACGACGCGGCCGCCCTTGCGCGCCACCGCCTGCTTGAACGCGACCTCGACGACATTGCCATAGGCATTTTGCGGCAACAGCGCCGCAAACGAGCGCTTGCCGGTGCCATAGGCGTAATCGACGATGCGGTTGACGTCGGATTCCGGCAGGAAGCTGAGCAGATAGACGCCGCGCCCAGCCACGCTCGAATCGGTGGAGAAGGCGATCACCGGAATGTTGCGCGCCCGCGTGAGCTGCGCCACCGCCGGCACCGAGACCGCGAACAGCGGCCCGAGAATGATCTCCGCGCCTTCGGTGAGTGCCTGTTGCGCCGCCTGCTGGGCGCCCGCGGCGCTGCCGGCATCGTCTTTCACCAGCAACTGAACGTTCGCATTCTGAAATTCGGAGAATGCCATTTCGGCGGCGTTCTTCATCGACTGCGCGGCCAGCCCAGCATTGCCTGAGGCAGACTGCGGCAGGATAAGGCCGACCTTGACACCGCCGGTGCCGATCGCCTGCGGCTGCTGCGCTGGACCCGCCGGTGCGGCGGGCGCCGGCTCGCCGGGATTGGTGCTGTAATTGTTGGTGAGCGTCTGCTGAAATCCAGAACAGGCCGATAGCAAGGGCGCCCCGAGCAGAAGGCCCAGAGCCGATCGCCGGGTGGTGCCCGGACGTGGTGAAAGTGGATCGAAGCGATCGGCCATCTCTTCCCTTCTTTTCGGCCGGCAAGCCGGCGCTGCCCGGCAATATAGCCCGAGGCAGGATTTCAAACACCATGTTCGGAATTAGTTAACCCAAACAAAAGGTTTATGTTCGGCGAACCCGCCGGATGTCGCTTGCGGTATCCGGCAACGGCGGCCGAAAAACGGCTGTCCCCATTGCGCTCATTTCCCTCTAGATTGCCCCCATGCGTGCCAACCCCGATCCCAGCGAATCCACCGTCCCGAATCGCACCTTCATGGTGTCCGGCCATCTGCTGACCGCGCCGAAGGCCGCGCCGGGCCTGCATCTGGTCGCGACGCCGATCGGCAATCTCGGCGATATCACGTTGCGCGCCCTGGAAGTGCTCGCAGGGGTGGACGTGGTGGCCTGCGAGGACACGCGGATCTCGCGCCGCCTGATGGAACGCTATGGCTTGGCCGCCGATCTCAAGCAGTATCACGAGCACAATGCCGAGGCGGCGCGGCCGAAGATTCTGGCCAGGCTCGCGGCCGGCGGATCGATCGCGCTGGTGTCCGACGCAGGCACGCCGCTGATCTCCGATCCCGGCTTCAAACTGGTGCGCGAGGTCACCGCTGCCGGCTTCGACGTGTTTGCACTGCCCGGGCCCTCCTCGGTGCTGACCGCGCTCGCCGTGGCAGCGTTGCCGACGGACCGTTTTTTCTTCGAGGGTTTCCTGCCCTCGCGACAGATGGCACGCCGCAGCCGTCTCGAGGAATTGTCGCGCATCGACGCGACCATCGTGATGTTCGAATCCGGCAATCGCGTGCAGGAGATGCTCGGCGACCTCGCGGACATCATGGGCCAGCGTGACGCAGCGATCTGCCGCGAATTGACCAAGCTGCACGAGGAGGTCAAGCGCGGCTCCGTCGCCGACCTCGCGAAAGCCGCCGACACGCTGGAGACGCGCGGCGAGTTCGTCGTCGTGCTGGGGCCGCCCGCCGTCGATGCACAGGCGATGACCGACGACGATCTCGACGCTTTGCTGCGCACAACGCTGCAGCATGACAGCGTCAAAGATGCGGTGGCGCATGCGGTCGAATTGTCAGGCCGCCCTCGCCGCGCCGTCTACGCCCGCGCACTCGAACTCGCCAGGGAGACCAGCGATGGTTAAGCCGCGTGAAGTGTCAGCGCCCGGTCGCAGTCGCGCGCCCTCGCCGCAGCGCGTGGCCGCCTTTGCCACCGGATTGTCCGCTGAGAGCCGCGCCAGCGCGATGCTGCTCGCCAAGGGCTACCGCATCCTGGCACGACGTTTCCGCACGCCGCATGGCGAGATCGACATCGTCGCGCGCAAGCGCAACCTGATCGCCTTCGTCGAGGTCAAGGCGCGCGAGACGCTCGACGACGCCGCCTATGCCGTCACCCCGCAACAGCAGGCGCGCATCAGCAATGCCGCCCAGGGCTGGCTGATGACGCATCCCGAACACGCAGATTTCGACATGCGATTCGACGTCGTCCTGATTGCGCCGAAACATCTGCCGCGCCATCTGTTGGCAGCATTCGACGCCGCCAGCTGATCCCCTCCACCCGATTCCGGAACGCCCCATGCCCCTGAACATCGCCGTCCAGATGGACCATATCGCCCGCATCAATCACAAGGGCGACTCCACTTTTGCGATGCTGCTGGAGGCCCAGAAACGCGGTCACCGCATCTCCTATTACACGCCGGACAAGCTGTCGCTGCGCGGCAACGACGTGGTGGCGTCGGTGCAAAGCCTCGAAGTCCGCGATGTGGAGGGTGATTACTTCACGCTGGGCGAGCCCGAGCGCATCAATATGGCGAGCTTCGACGTCGTGCTGTTGCGGCAGGATCCGCCGTTCGATCTCGCTTACATTACGTCGACGCATCTGCTCGAACTGATCCACCCCAAAACGCTCGTGGTCAACGATCCCGCCTCGGTGCGCAACGCGCCCGAGAAAATTTTCGTGATGGGCTTCACGGACCTGATGCCACCAACATTGATTTCGCGCGATAAGGACGAGATCAATGCCTTCCGCGCCGAACATGGCGCGGTGGTGATGAAGCCGCTGCATGGCCATGGCGGCGCGGCCGTGTTCCGCGTGCTGCCGCAGGACATGAATTTCGGCTCGCTCTATGATTTGTTCGCAGTGACCTTCAAGGAGCAGTGGGTGATCCAGCGCTTCCTTCCCGAAGTGAAGCACGGCGACAAGCGCATCATCCTGATCGACGGCGAATTCGCCGGTGCCGTCAATCGCGTTCCCGCCGATGACGATCTGCGCTCCAACATGGTGCGCGGCGGCGCTGCGAAAGCTACCGAACTGTCGCCGCGCGAACGTGAGATCTGCCAGCGCGTCGGTCCTGCACTGCGTGAACGCGGCCTGTTGTTCGTCGGCATTGATGTGATCGACGGCAATCTCACCGAGATCAACGTGACGTCGCCCACGGGCATCCGCGCGATTGCCAAACTCGGTGGCCCCGATGTCGCGGCGCGGATCTGGGACGTCATCGAAGCGAAGCGGAAATCGTAGGACGCAATTGCGGCTTCGGCCGAGCGCAGCTGCGAAATAATCGCTCCACGCTTTTGCTTGCCAGTTCGCGCAGGCGGGCGCAGCATGTTGCGGCATGCCCGGCCAATCGGGCAGCCCGCTTCACGCGGCTAACAAAAGCAAAGTGTTGGAGGAACGCATGACTTCAGATGTCTCGCGACGTTCGTTGCTCGCGCTCGGTGCCGGATTGGGTGCAGGGCTCGGCGCTCATCTCATCGCTCCCGGCCTGATCGGCAGCGCATCGGCGAAAGCGCCGAAGCTCGGCACCCAGGCACCTTACTTCCATCGTTTCATTTTCGGTGACGCCGAAGTCTCCGTCGTCTCCGACGGCCCGCTGCCGCTCGGTGATCCCTCCGGCACGTTCGTCGGCGTGCCTAAGGAAGACGTGCAGAAAATGCTGACGGACAACTTCCTGTCTCCCAGCAATGTCATCCTCGAACAGAACGTGCCGATCATTAACATGAACGACAAGCTCATCATGTTCGATACCGGCATGGGCACCTCGAAACTGTTCGGACCGACCACCGGCCGGCTGCTGAAGAGCATCGCGGAGGCCGGCATCAAGCCCGCGGACATCGATGCGATCGTCTGCTCGCATGCGCATATCGACCATATCGGCGGCATCGTCGGCGCCGACGACAAGCCGCTGTTCCCGAATGCGCAGGTCTATATCAGCGAGGAGGACTTCAAGTTCTGGACCGACGAAGGCAAGCTCGGCTCGCCGCTGAAGGACTTCATCGTGCATGCGCGCAAGAACCTGATGCCGGTGAAGGATCGTCTGGTTTTCTTCAAGGACAACCAGGAATTCCTGCCCGGCATCACCGCGATGCATGCGCCCGGCCATACGTTCGGACACCACATCTTCATGATCACGTCGGCTGGCAAGTCGTTCGCATTCCTCGGCGATCTCACCCATCATCAGGTGCTGCTGCTGGAGAAGCCGCGCATGGAGTTCTCCTACGACTCCGACCCGAAAATGGCGGCAGCGTCGCGCGTGAAAATGCTCGACATGCTGGCGGCGAACAAGACCGCCGTGATGTCCTATCACTTCGCGTGGCCCGGCTACGGCCATGTGGTGAAGGCCGGCGACGGCTTCCGCTATATCGCCGAACCGATGATCATGAACCTGTAAGCGTGCGAAGCATCGGCGACAATCCTGTGGCGGTGGACGCCTCGGGTTTGTCCAAGGCCCGGCCCGGATCTGCGGACCGGCTCGCGGTCAGCGTAGAGATGCCTGCCTTGTGAATACGGAACGTGTTGCGGCCGGCTTTCTTGGCCGCATAGAGCGCGGCGTCCGCCATCACATTGAGCTGAGCGGACGGTGTGTGACCGTCCGCCATCGCGATCCCCACGGACGCACCGATCTTCAGCTGATGGCCGCGATACTCCATGGGATAGCCGAGATGGGCGATGATCGCGCGCGCGACATCCGACGCTTCGGCAAGCCGCGCATCCGATCCCAGCAGCACCGCGAATTCGTCGCCGCCGATCCGCGCGACGAGTTCTGCATGCGGACAGACGTCGCGGATGCGCTCGGCAGCCTGTTTCAGGCATTCGTCACCGGCGGCATGGCCGAGGCTGTCATTGACCGGCTTGAATTCATCGAGATCGATCAGCAGCAGAGCGCCGAACGGATGGACACGCTGTGGCGGGTCCCGATCCAGCACCGACAACCGTGACTGAAACTGGCTGCGATTGGCGAGCCCCGTGAGCACGTCGAACTCGGCGAGGTAGCGATTGCGATCAGCGAGGATCTTCTCTTCGGTGATGTCCTGCTTCATGCCGAAGATGCGGACGGCCACGCCATCGACGGACTCGACCGTGGCCGTGATCCTGATCCAGCGCCGGATGCCCTTGAAACTGATGATCTCGGCATCGAGCGTGAAGCCGGTGCGATCCGCGATCGCCTGGCTGCGGCGCCTGGTCAATTCACGGACGGATTCTTCCGGGTAGCATTTCAGCGTCTCGCCGCGGTCGGGCATCACCCCGCGCGGCAGATCGAAGATGTCATAGACCACATCGGTCCAGGTCAGCGTTTCGCTCGGCAGTTCGCATTCCCAAACGCCGATGCGCGCCGCCGCCGAGGCGCGGTCGAAAATCTTCTGGCTATGGGCGAGCCTGGCGGCTTGCTGCGCCAGTTCGGCTTGCTGGGCCGCGAGCTGCGCCTGCAGTGCGGCAACCAGCTCGGCCTCGGAATCGAGAGTCTGCCTGGACGGGCGATCTGACATGCTGCGGGAACTCGGACGTTGTCGTCACTTGCTTCGTCTTATTCTTCGCATGGCTGACTTTATGATTTCCTGCAAGCCGATCGATGACCCGCGCGACGATGCGCGACATCTCTGTCGAACGTTCTTGTCGGCATTGTAATACACTGCTACCTTTGGTTGATAATCCGGGGTCGCATGATGCAGCATGTCGCGACGGTTGCGTTCGAGGGCATCGAGGCCCGCGCGGTGGACGTGCAGGTGCAGGTCGTGCCTGGTCTTCCTAACTTCATCATCGTCGGCCTCCCCGACAAGGCCGTCTCCGAAGCACGAGAACGGGTGCGAGCGGCGTTGACTGCGTCGGGCCTGGCGCTGCCGGCACGACGCATCATCGTCAATCTGGCACCCGCCGATCTTCCGAAAGAGGGTAGTCACTACGACCTTCCCATCGCGCTCGGCCTGATGGCGACGATCGGTGCGATCCCGCAGGATGCGCTGGCGGGCTTCACCGTACTCGGCGAACTCGGGCTCGACGGCACGCTGGCGCCGGTGGCGGGCGTGCTGCCGGCGGCGATCGGCGCCAATGGGCGTGATGAGGGACTGATCTGCCCGGCCGCCTGCGGGGCGGAGGCGGCATGGGCCAGCCCGGACATCCAGATCATCGCGGCGCAGTCGCTCATCCAGATCGCCAATCACTTCAAGGGCACGCAGATGCTGTCGCGTCCGCAGCCGAAGGTGCAGGCGCGCGACGATTCGCTGCTCGACCTGCGCGACATCAAGGGACAGGAGAGCGCCAAGCGTGCCTTGGAGATCGCGGCCGCCGGCGGCCATCATCTGCTGATGATGGGATCGCCGGGGTCCGGCAAATCCATGCTCGCAGCAAGGCTGCCCTCGATCCTGCCGCCGCTGGAGCCGGCTGAATTGCTCGAAGTCTCGATGATCGCGTCGGTGGCCGGCATGATCCGCGACGGCGCGCTGACGGCGCGGCGCCCGTTCCGCGCGCCGCATCACTCCGCCAGCA
>JAPLPC010000004.1 GCA_026400425.1 Hyphomicrobiales bacterium
GCCGCGGCCTGACGGACACTATGTCATGAACCCGGCCATTTGTGCAGACAGGCGAGGAGGAAGCGTTAACGGCGGTGCTATGCCGCGTAGGCGTGGGTGGGCGATCCCACGATAAAGTCGCTGGTGTGCAGATCCGACAGGGCGACGTGCTTCAGCAGCAGGCTGTCATTGGTGCCGAATGTGATGAGCGTATCGGCGCCCTGCTGCGTGGCGTGGCAGGCCAACCAGTTCTGAAACGCGTTGTTTCCCGGGGGGGCGAAATCGAGCTCGATCTTGTCTTGGCCCGGCGTGAAATCGGTGATCACGTCCTGGCCCGACGGCGTCTTGAAGACAAACTGGTCCGCCGCCGCGCCGCCGCTCAGCGTGTCGTTGTGGCTGGAGGCGAGGATGACGTCCTTGCCTGCCGTTCCGGTCAGCGTCACCGGCGCGGAGGTGGCCGCGTTCGAGGTGCTGAAGATGACATTGACGGTGTCGGACGCACCGTAGCTGTCGGTCACCGTGACCGCGACCTTGCCGACGGAAGTCGCCGTTGGATGGTTCTGGGTATAGGTGAAGCCGTGGCCAAGCTCGCCGTCGACGGTGGAAAGCCGGCCGCTGCCGCTATCGATGGTCTGACCGTCCGCGTTGACCTTGAAGCTGAAGGTCTCACGTCGGCCTGCATCGGTGTCGAACATCGATAGCCCGGAAATAGTGGTTGTAACGCTTGTCGCATTACTGGTCTGATGGATCTGGATCTGATCCGTCTCGATCTGCGGCGCCTGATCTAGCCAGGTGATGGCGGTGCCGCCATGGAAATCCGTGGTGACCAGGAACTTGTTGGTGGCGTAGTCGCCATCTATCCGGAAGTAGTCGTGAGCGGCTGAGCCGTAGCGGACCTTGATCCAATCCCCCATGTCCACCAGCCGCACGTTCCACCACGACACACCGGTCAGGTCGATCGTGTCGCCGAACGAGAAGCCGGTCACGGTGCCCTTGAACTGCCAGACATTGTCGAGCTTCAACAGATCGGCCGTGTTGCCGGAAAACAGCACATGCGCGTTGGAGGCGCCGCCGAATTGGAGATTGCCGCCGTCGATCACGGCATGGCCGCCGCCGGTGACGGCGCCGTCCACTTTCAGAAGCCCGAGCCGCGCTTCCAGCGTGCCGTTATTGAGGACATCGCCATCGATCTTGAGACCGCCGAATAACGAGGCCGACACCACGAGCCCGTCATTGGTGAAGGTACCGTGCCCGGTATTGATGGTCAGCCCATGCCAGAAATCGGTGGCGGCAATGATGCCGGCGATGCCGTTCACCAGCGTGAGCTGGCCATCACCGATCTTGCCGTAGCCGTCGATCTTGTTGTCGACATTGATGAAGCTGGAATTGAAGGTCTCGCCAGTGATGCGGTCGGCAGTGCCGTCCAGGGTGACGGTGCCGCCGCCATCGAGATGGACAACATCGCCGATCAGCAGCGTCGATCCCGTCGCGTGATTGTCGATGGTGAGTTGGCCGTAATTATGCACGTCGCTGCCCACATGCAACGTGGTGCCCGGCGCCAAAGTGACGTCGCCGTAATTGAAGACATCGTTGGTGACATCGAGATGATGTGGCCCGCCGGATGTGGTGAGCACCACCGACGCGCCCGGTGCGATCAGCAGCGTGCCGACTTGGGCATTTTCGTCGAGGTTGATATTGGCGTCCTGATTGATGAGGACGAATTGAGATCCGTTCGGAACGCCGTTGCTCCAGTTTCCCGGAGTGCCCCAGTCGCTCGAACTGCCAGACGTCGTCGGGCCGAAGGTGCGGTAGGAGCCGCCGCCTTGCCAGATATTGGCGCCGACGGTCACGGTGATATCTTCGTTGAGCGTTCCGCCTTGCCCATCGCTGATGCTGACCGTGAACGTGTCGATCAGTGTGCCACCCGCCGCGATCAAAGCGCCGGCAAGTTGACCGGGATCGACTGTATAGGACCAGTTGACGGTGCCGGTCTTGCCGTAGACGCCGGTCGTATCGTCGATCGTGCCCAACGTGAGCGTTCCGATCACGCCCGGCTCAGGCGATACAGTCGCGGTGTGCGAGTCGGCGGTATCGATGTCCGAGAACTTGATTGCGCCCTGAGCGGTTGCGGTATTCGCATCCAGAGTTGCCGTCGTGGTCGTCCCAGCGGCGACAAGCACCGGTCCGTCATTCACGCCAGTGACGGTGATCGTCTCCGTCTGCGGGACGGTCGCGCCATGTGCGTCGATGATACTATAGGTGACGGTGATGGTCGCGATCTGCCCGGCACCGAGATAGGCGAAGGCGGTCGGGTCGACCAGCAGCGCCGTGCCGTTTAGCGTCACGCCGGCAGGCGCGGATTGCACCGGCCCGCCATTCAGCTTGAACGCAAGATTGCCGATCGTCAGCGTGGCAGTTTCGCCGAGGTCCGGATCGGAGGCGCCGGCGAGCAGGTCGAAGGACTGCACGGCATTGCCCTGGGTGGCGGTCCCCGTCAGCGCCAAAGCAACGGTCGGCGCGTCATTGCTGCCATCGACCGTAAAGACGATGGTCTGCTGCGTGGTGTCCGGGCCGGAGCGGCTCTCGAAGGCGATCGTGTAGACGGCTGTCTGGCCCAGAGCGAGAAACTTGAACGCCGCGGGATCATAGCTGACCTGGCCGGTCTGCGCGTCCACCGTCACCAGCGTTTTCAGGTCGAGGTTGGACGGCGTACCGCTGGGGCCGGTGGCGGAAATGATGCGGGCCGTCCCAGGTACATAGGGCGTGGCGATATCGCCGCTGTCGGGGTCGGTGATCACGACCTGATCCGCGATGGTGAAGCTGGTCTGATCGACCGGCAGCAACACCGTCACCGGCGCGACGACGATGGTCGGCGCGGTGTTGAAGCGCGTGATGATGACATTGATCGGCGGCGTACCGGGCGGATCCCCCGGCAGATTGATCGGCACCGTCAGGGGCTGGCCCGGCAGCACATCCGGCGGCGGCAGAAACTGCAGCGGGTCGGGACTGGTGCCGGAATTCGGATCGCCCGGTGCCGATCCACCGCCCGAGCCATTGCTGCGCGGGTTGGCGTTCGGAATGTAGTTTGGAAAATACTGCAGCAGCGTCTGCTGAATGACGGCTTGCGCGATCGGCGTCAGCGGGTCCGCCGGGCCGGTCGTGGTGTCGCCCAGACCGGTGACGCTGGTGACCTGGCCGGACTCGTTGACGGTGCCGATGATCTGGCCGCCGGTCTTGCTGTACAGGACGTAAGAGCCGACTTTGCCGCCGGGCTCCACCAGAACCTGGAACTTCACCGGCGGCGCGCCGCCTTGACCGGGCACTTCGAAGCCGATTTCGACCAGCACGGCGGTGCCGCGAATGCCCATGGTGGCGACCGGCGTATCGACGCGCATATCGCCGTTCTTGGCCGTCTCACCTGCAACGAACGCCACGGTGCCCTGGATCAGGCTGAGCAGCGACGAATTCGACGATCCCTGAGGATCGTAGACCATCTCGTTCAGCACCATCCGCGCATTGGCGGAAAGACCGAACACGGATCCGTCGATGAAAGTGAGGTTCAGGGAGGAGGCTGCGCCGGCCTGCACCACGTCGCCCTTCTGGACGGGGTCGCCGACATTGAGCATCACAGAGACGCCGTTGCGAATGGCGGTGGCGCTCCCGGTCAGCTTGCTGACGGTGCCGATCACCGTCGCCGCTGCATTGGCGGCTCCGCCGGCCTGGGCGAGCTGCACTTCGCCGACGAGCGCCTTGATGAGGTCGGGCGACAGCATCGCGCCATCGGGCGATTTCAGCGCCGCGCGCTGCGAGCCTTTGAAATAGTCCGGCACGACATGATCGTGGCCATCCCGGGAGAGCACCAGATCGACGCCGCTGCGGGTAAAGTCGCCGCCGAACAGCAACTGCGCATCATCGACCACGATCGACGATGACGGCGAAGAATGCGGAATGGAGCTGACGGTCGCGCCATCCTGCGCGATGCCGTTGGGTGAAACGCCCAATAATCCGAAATCGAATGTGCCGGAGTAATTCAAGCCGCACGCTCATGGTTAAAAATCGATGAACCAACCAGCCATGCATAACACCGAGGGGTGCAATGCGAAAGTGGACGCGTGCGCAGCTGGGTCTGCAACCGCGCTGCTTGCGCGCGGGCATCGCCAGGCCCTTGTCGGCACTGAGGATTTCCGCGTTAACCAAACATCAAGCACGATCGCATCGACGGCTGTGCTGGTTCCATGAGCCGATCACTGACGCCATCGTTCAAATTATCAGGAATTGCGAGACGCAGCTTTAAGCGCGTTGGCAAAGTCCCCTGCGGACGGGGCCCGCATTTAACGGCGCCGCAAATCAACGCTCGCATGCTGCCCGCATGAACGATCCGGACACGCGCGCGCATTGGCCCGCCGATGCCTGGACATCACGGGGCGTCACATGCGGTACCTCAACCTTGCGCGCGCTGCCGTCGCATCTCCGGTGACGCCCTCGGATATCGACGATCCCCCCGCCGTCAGCGAACCGTTCGGCCGCAGTGCGTTTCAGGTTCCGGACGATCATGCTCTCGCCGTGAAGTGGCAGGGCGTCGCTCGCGAGCTCACGGACGAATTGCTGGCGTTGACGCTGTGCGAGGAAAGCCGCAGCCGCTGCGGCTCGCCGCAGGCGCTGACGTTTCGCGATATCATCGAGGCCGCGAAAGCCAAGGATGGCCGCGCCCGCGCCGGCGAAATCAACCGGTCCATCAATCTTGGCGTCCGCGCCGGCAGTGATCTCGCTTTATATGGCGAAGCCGATGTCTGGCGCACACCGCTCGCTTTGCTGGCCGTCGGGACCGGCGACTGCGAGGATTCTGCGATCGCCAAATTCGTGGCACTGCGCGCGGCAGGTTTCGCCGCAACCGACCTGCGCATCGTCATCCTGCGCGATACGCTGCGGCGGGAAGATCACGCCGTGGCATCGGTCCGGATCGGTGGCCGCTGGTGGCTGCTCGACAATCGCCGCATGGCGATGGTCGAGGATGTGCAGTTGAAAAATCAGCAGCCACTGTTCGTGCTCGATCTGGACGGCGTGCGGCATTATCGCGACGCGCCGATCATGGCCCTTGCGGAGGTGCGGATGCCGGAGCCGGCGACGGTGCCGCCGCAATAGGTGAAGTAGCGACCGCTCCCGGCTCGGTGAGCGGCATGGCCCACATTCGGCTTGCGCAGCAACCATGCTCCAGCGTCATATGCGCCCCAATCATTAAAACGGGGAAGCGTTATGGGACGTCTGGATAACAAGGTTGCCGTCATCACCGGGGCGACCAGCGGCATCGGACTGCGTACGGCAGAGATATTCGTCGCGGAAGGTGCAAAGGTCGTGATTGCCGGCCGTCGCGCGGCAGAAGGCGAAGCGCTCGCCAAGCGGCTCGGCGCCCATTGCCGCTTCCTGAAGACCGACGTCACCGACGAAGCACAGATGAAAGCGCTGATCTCCCTCGCGGTCGATCACTTCGGTCGCATCGATTGCCTGTTCAACAATGCCGGCGGCCCCGCCCAGACCGGCGGCATCGAAGGGCTCGACGTCGATCGGTTCGATGCGGCAATGGCGACCTTGGTGCGTAGCGTCATGCTCGGCATGAAGCACGCTGCTCCACACATGAAAAAGCAGGGCTCAGGCAGCATCATCAATAATGGCAGCATTGCCGGCCGCCTGGCGGGCTACTCGTCGTCGGTGGTCTATGGCGCCGCCAAGGCGGCCGTCATCCATCTCACCAAATGCGTGGCCATGGAGCTCGGCGAGAGCGGCGTGCGCGTCAACAGCATCTCTCCCGGCGCCATTGCCACCGGCATTTTCGGCAAGGCGCTCGGCCTCTCGGTGGCGGATGCCGACGCGACCGCGACGACCATGCGCGACGTATTCAAGGCAGCACAGCCGATCCCGCGCGCCGGCCTGCCCGACGATATCGCGTACGCCGCCGTGTTTCTCGCCAGCGACGAATCCTCCTTCGTCAATGGCAACGATCTGGTCATCGACGGCGGCGTCACCGGTGGCCGCAATTGGAGCCAGCAGCAGGCGGGCTATGCCGGCATGCGCAAGGCGTTCGGCACGGCGGAGTAAATCCGTCCAACGCCGCCGGCGCGCATGACTAGGTCATGCGCGCTTGTCGCGCATGTCCACGGCTCGCGATCCGTACCGACATGGATGGCCGCGACGCGCCCGGGCATCGCGTAGTTCGATCATCCCTGCCGTGTCAGATCCGGTGCATTCACGGTCGGGATCGCCACCCGTCCCGGCCCCGTCAGCGGCAGTGCCGCGGCGGCTTTTTCGTTCTGCATGATCTTGGCCATCACCGCCTGCCCGGCGCGTTCGAATACCTCGCGATTGTCGATGACATATTGCTGCGACTTGCGCAGGCTGGCGATGTAGCCGTTGATCTCCGGCACCACATAGCGCGCCACCATGTCCCAGCTGCGGCGGGTGTTCTCCGGGTTGGCCCAGTCATGCACGAAGCCGATGATGGTGCCGACGCCACCCGACACCTGCATCAGGTTCTTGATGGTCCTGATCAGATCGTCCGGGGTGCCGATGGTCGACGCCGCGTTCTCGCCGCCGGCGGTTTTCTCGATGGCATCTTCCGGCGATGTGAACGCCTCCGCGCCGGGGCGCTGCAGCGTCTTGACGGTGTATTCGTTGTGCCAGCGCATCAGGCCGGGGCCGGCCTCGCGCTCGGCCTGTGCGCGGCTCTCGGCGATGTGCCACGACAACAGCACCCGCCAGTTGGCGCGGTCGACCGTGGTGCCGTGTTTCTTCGCGGCATCCTCGGCGAATCCCCATTGCGTCGGCAGCGCCATCAGACCCTGGGTCGACATCGAGCCCAGCGAGATGATGCCGATGCCGTATTTGCCGGCCAGCGTCATCCCCGACGGCGAGATCTGCGACGCCACCACGAACGGCATCTCCTCCTGCAGCGGCAGGATCTGCAGCGCCGCGTCGTTCATGGTGAACCAGTCGCTCTTGGCGGTGACGCGCTCGCCATTGAACAGCCGGCGGATCACGTCGATGGCTTCGTCCTGGCGGTCGCGCTGGGTCATCGGATCGATGCCGAGCGTATGGGCGTCGGAGGCGAGGGCGCCGGGTCCGGAGCCGAACATGGCGCGGCCGCCGGTCATGTGGTCGAGCTGCACCATGCGCTGCGCGACGTTGAACGGATGGTGATAGGGCAGCGAAATCACGCCGGTGCCGAGCTTGATGCGCTTGGTGCGTTCACCGGCGGCGGCGAGAAACATCTCGGGCGAGGCGATCATTTCCCAGCCCGACGAATGGTGCTCGCCGCACCAGAACTCGTCATAGCCGAGCGAATCCAGTTGCTCGACCAGATCGAGATCGCGCCGGAATTGCAGCATCGGATGTTCGCCGATGGGATGATGCGGTGCCAGAAAGGCGCCGAATTTCACGCGAGCCATGACGTTTCCTCTTTGTAACTTTTTTGCTTGTTGCACCGTCGTTGATTGAGGGCAGCGTAGAGATGCTACCGTGCCCGTCAATGCACCTGCCGGCATGGCCGCGACGCGCTGCCGCATCGTGCCGTCTTGCGGAACAACCGGTGCCATCACCATTTTATGTTCGCACCGCAGCGAGTTTGGCCTGCGGGCAGGAGGATCGATGAGCTACTTCAAGACCGCAATTCTACTGGCCGGCATGACCGCACTGTTCATGGGCGTCGGCTATCTCATGGGCGGCGCGTCGGGCGCGATGATCGCGCTGGTGGTCGCGGCCGGCATGAACATGTTCGCCTACTGGAATTCGGATCGCGCGGTGCTGTCGATGCACGGCGCTCAGCCGGTCGATGCCCGCAATGCGCCGGACCTGTATCGCATGGTCGGCGAGCTCGCTCACAATGCCGGTCTGCCGATGCCCAAGGTCTATATCATGGACAATCCGCAGCCGAACGCCTTTGCGACCGGCCGCAATCCGGAAAACGCCGCCGTAGCCGTCACCACCGGCCTGATGCAGCATCTGAGCCGGGAAGAGCTCGCCGGCGTGGTCGCGCATGAGCTGGCGCACATCAAGAATCACGACACGCTGTTGATGACGATCACCGCGACCATCGCCGGTGCAATCTCGATGATTGCGCAGTTCGGCATGTTTTTCGGCGGCAACCGCAACAATAACGGCCCCGGCATGATCGGTCAGATCGCGCTGATGATCCTGGCGCCGCTCGCCGCCATGCTGGTGCAGATGGCGATCAGCCGCACCCGCGAATATGCGGCTGACGACATGGGCGCCAAAATCTGCGGGCAGCCGATGTGGCTGGCCTCGGCGCTGGCCAAGATCGAGAACGCTTCCCATCAGATTCCGAACGAGGACGCCGAGCGCGCGCCGGCGACGGCGCATATGTTCATCATCAATCCGTTGTCGGGACGCGCGATGGACAATCTGTTCACCACGCATCCGGCGACGCAGAATCGCATCGCGGCGCTGCAACAGCTGGCAGGACAGATGGGTGGCCAGGCTGCCGTTTCACAGCGGCCCGCCGCGCGCGCCGCCGGCCCCTGGAACGGTGGCGCATCGCGACGCGGGCCTTGGGGCTGATCAGCCTCGCGGATCACCGTTCGGCCCTGCAAAGATTTGCAGCGGTCCAACGTGTAACGCCTGCATCGGCGCTTCGTATCGAACAACAGGAACGTCCACGCGACATGGCGTTGCGCCGGCCCTTCCAGTTGGAGATATGGTCATGAAGAAGACGATCGTTGCCGCAATCTGTGCAGCCGCCCTCGGCGTTACCTCTTTCGCCGCCATGGCGCAGTCCGGGACGGACTCGAAGATGGGTGGCGGGGCCATGCAGAAGGGCGATGGCGGATCGCCGGGGATGGCGAAGGACAGCATGTCGAAGGACGGCATGTCGAAAGACGGCATGAAGAAGGATGCCATGCAGAAGGATGGCGCTCACACGGACGTTCTCATGGTACCTTTGTTGCTAGGTTTCGACCAGCTCGCGCGAGATTGATAGGTTTCTCAAGCAAGATCGGTGATATTTTGCAGTGCAGCAACCATTTGTCGTCGGTGCTGTTATCTCAGCATGCCGACCCGAAGGAGCTGCCGTGTCACTCGCCGATAATATCGAATTCCTCCGTCGCCTGCCGAAAATGTCGGTGGAGCTGCATGGATTGGGAAAGTCGCCATTGCCGGCCGGCGACAGTCCGCTGGAGGAGATGGCGCAATTCGGCAGCAATCCCGGCAATCTGAAAATGTTCGTCTACGCGCCGCAACAACTGGCGCCGAAGCCGGCGCTGGTCGTGGTGTTGCATGGCTGCACCCAGACGGCCGCGGGCTACGATATCGGCTCCGGCTGGTCGAAGCTGGCTCACCGCTATGGTTTCGTCATCGTCATGCCGGAGCAGAAGCGCGCCAATAACGGCAATGGCTGTTTCAACTGGTTTACGTCCGCGGACACCGCGCGTGATAGCGGCGAGGCTCTGTCGATCCGCCAGATGGTTGAGCATGCCGCCATTGCTCACGGTGTCGATCCCACCCGCATCTACGTCACCGGACTTTCCGCCGGTGGTGCCATGGCGTCGGTGATGCTCGCCACCTATCCGGATGTTTTCGCGGCGGGCGCCATTATTGCCGGCTTGCCCTACGGCATTGCGCAGTCCACCCAGGAAGCTCTCGCCGGCATGTATCGCGCACCGGCGCGGAGCGGGCAGGAACTCGGCAATCTCGTCCGCAAAGCTTCGCCGCATCCTGGGCCGTGGCCCCGCGTGTCCGTCTGGCACGGCGCAGCCGATCGCACAGTAAATCCTGCCAATGCAGGAGAGATCGTCAAGCAGTGGCTCGATCTCCACGGCTTGCCGCCGGTGCCGATGTCGGCCGTCGACGTAGATGGTTACCCACGCGAAGTCTGGTGGGACGGCGACGGCGAAACCGTCGTGGAGTCCTATACGATCACCGGAATGGCGCATGGTACGCCGCTGGCTATCGCCGACAACGAAGATAATTACGGCGCCACATCCAAGTTCATGATCGATGTCGGCATTGCTTCGTCTTGGCATATCGCACAATTTTTTGGTGTGACCCGGCAGGCGTTGATCCGCACGGCAGCAACGCAGGAAGCCCATGACCGGCCATCCCCGCGCGCGCAGCACCCGCGCGCGCAGCACCCGCGCGCGGAACAGGATCGCGCCGCACGACGCCCGCCGCCCGACCGGCGTGCGGCGGACGTATCCAGCGCCATCACCCGTGCATTGTCTGCCATCGGTTTGATCAAATAGCGACGCGCGTTGTCGCCACGGAAGATGTAGTTTGCACGCGTGACATGCCGGGGCTAGGTTCATCCGGCATTCTGGTTGGAACGCACGGGCTGATTGATTCCGCAGATGGCGGCAGAGCGCACAGAAAATAAAGTCGATTTCCTCAGCGGTGGTGGCGAAATGGGCGCTTTGATGCGGGCGTACGACTGGACGTCGTCCCCGCTTGGTGCCCCATCGGATTGGCCGCAGGGGCTCCGCACCGCGGTCCGCATCCTGCTCAACACCCATCATCCCATGTTCATCTGGTGGGGTGCGGATCTCGTCCAGATTTATAACGACAGCTATCGGCAGACCCTCGACGATGCTCAGCATCCGCGCGCGCTTGGCGCGCGAGGCCGCGAGTTCTGGCATGAGATCTGGGATCTGATCGGTCCACAGATCGATCAGGTGATGGCAGGTGGTGGGCCGACCTGGCATGAGGATCAGAAGATCCCTGTCACGCGTGACGGCAAGCTGACCTATGGTTACTGGACCTACGGTTTCAGCCCGATCGACGGCGACAATGGGATCGGTGGCGTGATGGTGATCTGCCGCGACGTCACGGCCGATCATCAGACCAACATTGCGCTACGCGAGCGCGAGGCGGAACTGGCCCGCGTCCAGGAAATCGGCAGCGTCGGCGGCCTCGAGGTCGATCTGCGTACCGGCTTCCACAATCGGCGCTCGCCGGAATATCTGCGAATCCACGGCCTGCCGCCGGACGCTGTGAGTGAGTCTCACGAAGCTTGGGTCGCTCGCGTCCACCCTGATGATCGCGAGGCGACCGAGCGCAAATTCATCGAGGCCGTGAAAAGCGGTGCCCGCGAATACAGTGTGCAGTATCGCATCATTCGTCCGAACGACGGTGTGCAGCGCTGGATTTCGGTCAAGGCTATCATCGAGCGTGACGAGCAGGGGCGGGCGGAGCGGCTGATCGGAGCGCATACCGACGTCACGGAAGAATTGCAGGCGCGTGAAGCGCTGTTGCGGAGCGAGGAAGAAGCGCGGCAACTGGCGTTGAAGCTTGCCGATCTCAACGCCACCCTGGCCGAGCGCGTGCGGGAAAAGACGCGCGAGCGCGATCGTATCTGGAACGTGTCACGCGATCTGCTGATGGTCGCGGATTACAGCGGTGCCTGGCGGACGGTAAATCCCGCCTGGACACAGGTGCTCGGTTGGAGCGAAAGCGAGTTGCTCGATCGCACCTCGCGTTGGCTCGAACATCCCGAAGATCAGGCCGCCACCAGTGTTGAGGTTGAGAAGCTCGCCGCCGGTCAGCAGACCGTGCGGTTCGTCAACCGCCTGCGCCATAAGGATGGCACCTATCGCTGGCTGTCTTGGACGGCGGTGCCGGATGATGATCGCATCTATTGCGTCGCCCGCGACGTCACCGAGGAGAAGGCCGCGGCGGAGCGGCTCAAGGCCACCGAGGAAGCGTTGCGGCAGTCGCAGAAGATGGAAGCCGTCGGCCAGCTCACCGGCGGCATCGCGCACGACTTCAACAACCTGCTGACAGGCATCGTCGGCTCGCTCGATCTGATGCAGATCCGGCTCGCGCAGGGCCGCCTCGAGAGCCTGCCGCGTTATGTCGATGCGGCGATGACGTCGGCCAACCGCGCAGCGGCGCTGACGCATCGCCTGCTCGCATTCGCGCGTCGACAGCCGCTGGTGCCGAAAGCGGTCGATGCCAATGCGCTGGTGATTTCGCTGGAGGACCTGCTGCGCCGAACCATCGGTGAGAAGCTGGACCTCGACATCGTCGCCGCGTCGGATCTGTGGCCGACGCTGTGCGATCCGAACCAGCTCGAAAGCGCGTTGCTCAATCTGGCCATCAATGCCCGCGACGCCATGCCAGACGGCGGCAAGCTGTCGATCGCCACCCGCAACATTCAAATCGATGTCATTACCGCAGATACACCGGCGCTGACGCCTGGCGATTATATCTGCATCGCCGTGACCGACACTGGCATCGGCATGACGCCCGAGGTGTTGACGCGCGCCTTCGATCCTTTCTTCACGACCAAGCCGATCGGTCAGGGAACCGGCCTCGGTCTGTCGATGATCTACGGATTCGCGCGGCAATCGAACGGCCATGTCAGTATCGACAGCCGCGTGGGGAAGGGCACCACAGTCAATCTATATCTGCCGCGCCATGACGGCGTGACGCCCGAAGCGGTGCTGGTCGTCCAGCGCGGCGAGCACCAATCCGCCGGCGAAACCGTGCTGGTCGTGGAGGATGAGCCGGTCGTGCGCTCGGTAATGGTCGAGATGCTGCGCGACGAAGGCTATCGCGTCCTCGAAGCGGTCGATGGTCCGACCGGGCTTGCCGCCTTGCGCGGCGATTCGACGATCGATCTTCTCGTCACTGACGTCGGCCTGCCCGGCATCAACGGAAGGCAACTCGCCGATCAGGCACGCGAGACGCGCCCCGAATTGAAGATCCTGTTCATCACGGGCTATGCGGAAAGCGTGGCCATGGCGGAAGGCTTCCTGCTCCCCGGCATGGAGATGATCACCAAGCCGTTCGATCTCGACGTGTTGTCGCGTCGCATTCGCACCATGATCTCTGACTGACATTCGCCTCACCATCAAGACGATAAGTTCCGACGGCGCTGCCGTTTCGGACGCGTTCGCGATCGTCAATCGATTGGCGCGGCCATGCAGTACCGCCGTCGGAACCATTGCAGACTGTCGCACTTGTACCGCGGCAATATGTGCAATCGCAAAATGGAGATCATCATGATCCGCCGAGTTTTAGGAACTGCCGCCATCGCTGCTATGTTGGTGATCCCCGCTGTCGCTCAGGCTCAGGGCGTGCCCGGCGGAATCGAGCGCGGCGCTGCTGAAGGCGAGCGCGCTGCCGGTCCGATCGGCGCGATCGTCGGCGGCACCGTTGGTGGCGTCGTTGGTGGCGTTGCCGGTGTGCTCGGCGTCGATGACCGTCCGCGCTTCCGCAGCTATGTGGTCGAGCAGCGCCGTCCGTCCTACAGCTATGACCGCGAAGTGCGTGTCGGCGCCGTGCTACCGGCCAGCGGCGTGACGTACTATGAAGTGCCGAACGAATATCGCGCCGCGCGTGAGTATCGCTATACGGTCGTCAACGGGCGCACTGTTCTAGTTGAGCCGGGCAGTCATCGTATCGTCGAAGTGATCGACTGATCACTGTCGACCATTCGGCAGACACTACTATGCTCCGACATTACAGGTCGCCCCGCGGGGCGACCTGATCCTTTTAATCGTCAGGCCCGACCGGGGCCGGCGACGTAAAAAACGGCTCTGCAACTTTTCGTCACATTTCACGTTATTCAGGTCATGATGACGAAGCCCGACACTTGGTATGTTGCTTTTGGTCCGGATCGGACACTCAAGTCCGATTCCCGCGCTGCGCGGCCGGCCCGCGCCACCAAGACATTCAAATCGGAAACCGATGCCCGCGCTTCAAGGCAATCTCATCAATCCCCAAGACCGAAATCTGATGGATCTCAGCCCAATTCACACTCGT
>JAPLPC010000154.1 GCA_026400425.1 Hyphomicrobiales bacterium
GGCGAACAGGCCGGTGGTGAACGGCAACAGGGTGCCGTCATAGTGCTGGCCGATGAACGAGCCTATGGCGATGCCGAGCAGGGTCGTCAAGGTGCCGTAGAGCGAGGACGCGGTTCCGGCGATGTGGCCCTGCGGTTCCATCGCCAGTGACGTGAAGTTCGAAAACATCAGGCCGAAGGCGAACATCATCAGCATCGCCAGAGCGATGAACAGCGCCAACGACAACGTGTCGGTGGTCGCGGCTAGCAGCATCAACGCGCCGACCACCACGAAGCCGAGCAGCGCTGCATGCGACAGCGCACGCATGCCGAACCGGTGCACCACGCGGGCATTGAAGAAGCCGGCAATGGCGATGCCGAACGCGATCGAGGCGAAGGCCAGCGGAAAATACGCGCCGAGATGAAAGATCTCGGTGAACACCTGCTGCGACGTGAACACGAACGCGAACAGCGCGCCCTGCAGCGTGCCGGCAGCGATGCCGTAGCCGATGGTCTGCCGGTGGGTGATGGTCTGCCGATAGGCCGACAGCACGTCGCGCACGGCCAGCGAGCGGCGCCGGGCGAGCGGCAGCGTCTCCGGCAGCCGCCAGGCGCTCCAGGCCAGCGCCAGCAGGCCATACACGATCAGCACCGCGAAGATACCGTGCCACTCGGTCAGCAGCATCAGGGCCTGGCCGAATGACGGCGCCACCACGGGCACGGAAATGAACACCATCATGGCCAGCGACATCACGCCGGCCATGCGACCGCCGGAATAGCAGTCGCGCACGATCGAGACGGCGATCACCCGGGTCGCCGCGGTGCCGAGTCCCTGCAGCAGGCGCGCCAGCAGCAGCGTTTCGAATGACGGAGCCAGCAGCGCCAGCACGCTCGCGATACAATAGACCACCATGCCGCCGAGCAGGATCGGGCGCCGGCCGAAGCGATCCGACAGCGGACCGATGACGAATTGCGCGACGCCGAAGCCGAGCAGGAACACCGACAGCACCGTCTGCAACTGATTGCCGTCGGCGATCCTGAAGGCGGCGCCGATATGCGGCAGCGCCGGCAGCATGATGTCCATGGCCAATGGATTCAGCGCCATGATCGCAGCGATCATGGCGACAAATTCGGCAAATCGCATGGGCAGATGCGCCGTGGACACGAGCGGCGTGTGTGCGTTGATATCGGTCAAGATGAAGTCCCTAGAGGTGACCGCCATTTGGCCGCGGATGCTGCGCTGCACAAGGCAGGTTTCGGCATGGCAGCTTCGCGTCCCCTGGGAATGGCTGGCATGACGCCGCGCGAGCAGCGGGCGATTACCGCCGGGTTCCCGCAGCCCGTTTGGCGGCCCGGACGAGGCGGACCATCTCCAGCAGCACGGCTTCTCCGGCTGATGCGAGGTCGTCCACCCGCATTCGCTGCGAGGCGGTGTCCTGGGCCGTGAGCGGCACATGGACGAAGGCGGCGAGCAGCGGACCGCCCTCTGTCCGTGTCGCCGCGATGGCCCGCCAGGACAGGTAATTGCAGAGATACCGGCCGGCATCGCGGGACGAGCGGACATCGACACCGGTCCGCCGCACGGCCTGCAGTAGATGCGCGGTGTGCGGCCCGAACATCTGCGCATCGGCGCCAGGCTGAATGAAGCCGCGGCGCACCGGCGTGCCATCGGCATCCGGCCACAGCATGGAGACGGCGTTGCGCGCCCGCGTCTCGATGCGGATATGGGGCGTGCGGGATGCGAGGCCGAAGCACAGCAGCGCGTCCGGCCGATGCCGCGCGATCAGGTCGGGCAGTTCCCGATCGACGGTGGCATAGGTGACATCGAACACATGCGCGATGCGGACGACATCGGCCAGCGCTGGGCGCCGCAACGTCGCCAGCGTCCGCACCAGCGCCATGGTGGGATTGACGGGGGCGCCGGGAAACGGGCCGAAGCCGGTGATGAGGAGGCGAGGCGCGTCGCTCATCGTCCAGCCTCAGTCTTTCAGCAGGCGCATGATGGCTTCGGCGGCCACCGCCGGCGTCATCCTGCCGTCGGCGACGTCGCGCTCGGTCGCCTTGACCTTGCCGCGGATTGCGGGATCGCTGCGCAACCGCGCCTTCATGCGGTCCTCCAGCATGGTCCACATCCATCGCACCTGCTGCTCGCGCCGACGCGCAGCGAAATCGCCGGACGCGTTCATGGCGGTGCGATGGGCGACGACTTTCTCCCACAACTCGGCGATGCCCGTCTTGGCCAGCGCCGAATAGGTCACCACCGGCGGATGCCAGTGCTCCGAGCGCGGCGCCAGGATATGCAGCGCGCCGCGGTAATCGCCGGCGGTGATATTGGCGCGCTTGAGATTGTCGCCGTCGGCCTTGTTGATGGCGATCATGTCGGCGAGTTCGATCAGGCCCTTCTTGATGCCCTGCAACTCATCGCCGCCGCCGGGCAGCATCAGGGCCAGGAAGAAATCGGTCATGTCGCAGACCGCGGTTTCCGACTGGCCGATGCCGACGGTTTCCACCAGCACCACATCGAAGCCCGCGGCTTCACACAGCAGCATCGCCTCGCGCGTGTTCGCCGCGACGCCGCCCAGCGTGCCCGATGACGGCGACGGACGGATGAAGGCGTGTTCGTGGGCGGAGAGGTCCGCCATCCGCGTCTTGTCGCCGAGGATCGACCCGCCGGTGCGCGCCGAGGATGGATCGACTGCGAGCACCGCAACCCTGTGGCCTTGCGCGATGAGGTACATGCCGAGCACGTCGATGGTGGTCGATTTGCCGACGCCGGGCGAGCCGGTGATGCCGACGCGAAACGCGCGGCCGGTGTCGGGCAGCACGGCCTGCACCAGATCGCGCGCCAGCGCCTGGTGATCGGCGCGCCGGCTTTCCACCAGCGTGATGCCGCGCGCCAATGCTGCGCGCGATCCGGCGCGGATATCGGCGGCGAGGGCGGTGATGTCGATGGGCGCGCGCGTCACTGTGGGGCCTTGCCGTCGTCTAATGCAGGCGCGCCGCCGAAGATCGCCGTGCCTTCCGCCGACAGATAGGGCGTCAGCACCGTCCATGGCACGAAGGCCGTATAGCCGCCTTCGGCATAGGATCCGACAGCATAGGGGCCGTAGTGGAACGTCAGGCCGGCGCTCTTGCCGGCCACTGTCGACGGCGTCAGCGACACCGGGCCGATCTTCAGCAGCTTCGGCTCCAGTGCTTCGACGGGGCTCATATCGGGATTGTCCGGATCGCGCTGGCGACCACCGCAGTGCGGATCGCCGTCATCGCCGGGCCGTTGTCGGCGAGTTCGGTGAAGAAGGGACGGATACTGATCATCTTGCCGGCCTGCCGGTCCCACAACAGCGTATCGTTGCCGTGATTGGGATGCGCGCCGCCGGTGTAACTGAAATCGCCGCGGATGATGCTGGCATAGCGCCCCGCGACGAGCGCGTCCTGCGTATAGCTGCGCTCCGAACTCCAGGGCCGGTTGCGGATGTCAGCCGGCATGTCGCTCATGTCCTTGCGCTGCGCGACGAGTTCCTTCAGCGTTTTGGCGGCCCAGGCCTTGCCGGCAGCGCTGAGATAGTTCAGCAGCGGCGCATCGGATTTGATCGCGTCGTCGAACGACACGGTGACCTCGGTGTATTTGGCCTTCAGCGCAATGTCGGGTTTGCGATCGGCGGCGGGCGCGGCAGTGCAGGACACGGCGAGCAGCAGGACCGTCGCAAAGAGACGAGAAGAAACGGATCGGGTCATTCGCTAAAGCGGCTTTCGACAAAGGCTTTGAGAGCGGGTAGGTGATTTTGCAGTATGTCCCACACGATCCTGGAGTCGGTTGACTGATAAGCATGGCGCAGGCGATTGGCAAAATCGAGCATTGCCCGCCAATCGATATCTTTAGCTTCAGCCTTGACGCGATCTGGTAGATGTCGCGCCGCTTCGCAGACGATTTCAAGCAGGCGTTCGGTGATCAAGCGAAGGCCTCGATCAGCCGCGAACTGATCGAAATCGGAGCCCTGCAAAAAGGTTTCGATCTCAGCAATCGCGTCGCGCATGTCAGTCAGGCGATCTTCAGGTGACGGAGGCATCAAATCACCTCGATCAGATCGTCGGCCATCCGTTCACGAATGCGCGGCGTCAGTTCGCTGTCGAACATGATATGCGGCCACACGCCGATGTCATCCTCGATCATGTTCATGACCTTCGACCAATCGAACGACGGCCTCCCGCTCACAGGGGTGGCTTCCAGCAGAATGTCCAGATCGCTGTCCGGCCGCGCATCGCCGCGCACGCGCGAGCCGAACACGGCCAGCCGCGTCACGCCCTCTGCCCTGAGCGCAGGCGCGAGCGCCCGCAGCTTGGCGAGAATCGTGTCGAGGGGAATGTCGATCACGTCGGTCATGGTGTCGTTGGTAGCACGAAATGGACCGGCGATCACGCCGGTAAGATGCTGACCCGACGTTTCAAAGCCGCCGCCCGCATCGCCTTGTCGAAACTGAACAACGGATTCCTGCTGGATTCCGCAAGATGGACATAGAGCTCATCGTAAAAGGTCAGGCCGGACTTGATCGCGCTGGCGATGATCGACTCGATCTCTTCCGTGCGGGGAGGCGGCTGTGTCGTGACGGTCAGGACGGTGAGATTGCCGATCGCGAAAGCAAGGCGATCGGCAGCAAGTCGGCCGCGCCTCACATTCGTCACCAGCGCGTTTCCGACCTCGGCGTGCCAATGCGCCGGCACCAGCAATGACTGCTCGGCCAGACTCTCGAACGTATCGTCGCTTCCCAGCAGTTCGGTTTCATCGAGACACATCGCCACGATCACCGACGCATCGACGACGATCAACGGCGGCCCTCATTGATCCATGCCTTGATGTCGTCCTGCGTGGCGCCGAGCCCGATCTCGCGCGCCATGGCGCGGAGATTGCGAATAGCGGCTTTGCGCTTTGCGATTTCACCCGGCGACAGCTCGGCGCTTGCCTGGACAAGCTTGGCGATCGGTTTGCCGTGGCGCGTGATCGTAACTTCGACGCCCCGCTCGACCTCGTCGAGCAGACTTGAAAGCTGCGCCTTCGCCTCGAAAACGCCGATGTGTTTCATACCGATCATTCTGGTCTGATCAGACCAGAATGTCAAGGAACCCTAAAACCTCACTCCGCCGCCTCGCTGTGTCCCAGCCTGGCATTGAGCTTGTGGATCAGCTCTTCCGCGGCTTCCGAGATCACCGTGCCGGGCGGGAAGATCGCTTCGGCGCCGGCTTTGTAGAGTTCGTCGTAATCCTGCGGCGGCACGACGCCGCCGATGATGATCATGATGTCGTCGCGGCCCTGCTTCTTCAGCGCAGCCTTGAGTTCAGGCACCGCGGTGAGATGTGCGGCGGCGAGCGAGGAGAGGCCGAGGATATGGACGTCGTTCTCGACGGCCTGGCGCGCAGCCTCGTCGGCGGTGGCGAACAAGGGCCCGATATCGACGTCGAAGCCGATATCGGCGAAGGCCGATGCAATCACCTTCTGGCCGCGGTCGTGGCCGTCCTGTCCGATTTTCGCGACGAGAATGCGCGGGCCGGAAGCCTCGCGCTTGTACACGCCGGTGATGGATTTGATCTCGGCGCGGTGGCGTCCGAACACTTTTTCGAGCGCGTCGGAGATTTCGCCGACGGTGGCCTTGGCGCGCGCGGCATCGATGGCGAGCGCCAGCAGATTGCCGTTGCCGTCCTGCGCCGAGCGCGTCAGCGCGGCCAGACAGGCATCGACGTCGGCCTGGTTGCGTTCGCCGCGCAGCCGCTTCAGCTTGTCGATCTGCAGCCGGCGCACGGTGGAGTTCTCCACCTTCAGCACGTCGAGCGGCGGCTCGTTGTCGGGCTTGTATTTGTTGACGCCGATCACGGCCTGGCGTCCGGCATCGATCCGCGCCTGAGTCTTGGCCGAGGCTTCCTCGATACGCAGTTTCGGCACGCCGGCCTCGATGGCTTTCGCCATGCCGCCGAGTGCTTCCACTTCCTGGATGTGGCCCCACGCCTTGGTGGCCAGCTCCTGCGTCAGGCGCTCGACGTAATATGAGCCGCCCCATGGATCGATGATGCGGTTGGTGCCGGTCTCCTGCTGCAGGAACAGTTGCGTGTTGCGGGCGATGCGGGCCGAGAAATCCGTCGGCAGCGCCAGCGCCTCGTCGAGCGCATTGGTGTGCAGCGACTGGGTATGGCCCTGCGTCGCCGCCATCGCCTCGATGGTGGTGCGCATCACGTTGTTGTAGACGTCCTGCGCGGTCAGCGACCAGCCCGAGGTCTGGCAATGGGTGCGCAGCGACAGAGACTTCGGATCCTTCGGATTGAACTGCGTCAGCAATTTTGCCCACAACAGTCGCGCCGCGCGCATCTTGGCGACTTCCATGAAGAAGTTCATGCCGATGGCCCAGAAGAACGACAGGCGCGGCGCGAACTTGTCGACATCGATGCCGGCCTTCATTCGCCATGCAACACGTGGACCTTCAGGAGGCCACGCAATCGATATTTTTTCGTCTGGTGACGCTCGGCCATCCCGC
>JAPLPC010000291.1 GCA_026400425.1 Hyphomicrobiales bacterium
ATACTGAAGCAATCCGCCAGCACACTGCTGCGGAGTCGCTACCCGCACTACGAAAAACTGGTGTCCATGCATATCGGGGTGGACTCGGTCGGCCCGTACCGCTTCGCCATCACCCTGGAACTCTTCCGCAAATCCGGCAAACCGACCATCCTGCTGGTCTGTCACGGCCTGGGCGGCGGGGTGAACCGTCACATCGACAGCCTGGTGGCGCGCCTGTCGGACCAGGCGAACTTCCTGTTGCTGCTGGCCACCGACCGCGGTGCGACGTTGACGGTTCCGGCGGTGGACGGCCATCCGGAAGTCTCCCTGCCGGCGGAGCGCCTGGAGTTCGCGCTGACTGACGAGGAGCTCCAGCACAGGTCGGCCGAGAGCATCGATCCGGCGGGGCGCGAGCGCGGCGGACTGCGTCGCCGCCGTCGACAGGGCTTCCCACTCGGCCTCGAGCTTTGCGACCGCTCCGCCTATGCGCTGGTTCGCGACCCGCTCGTCCGGCGTCTCCAGGCTGCGCCAGACTTCGCCGGATCCGACGAGATCGCGCAGATGCGTCGGCACCCGCTTGCGCAGCCACCAAACATTGTTGACGTACCCGCCGTTCTTAGCGGACTTCTTGGGGCGGACTGGCTTGGGCAATTTGGTACTGGGCATGTAGAACCTAGGTGTAGAACCCGCGGTTCAAGAAACCCCGAATACAGCTGATAAAACTGTATCTATTGAGAAATTGACGTCGGACCGGGGAGAGTCCCCCCCTCTCCGCCAACGCCCTTCTAAGCTATTGAAAACGCTCAACCCATTGAGCTGTAAGGACTTTTAAACCGCCGTTTGGTACACAACGGCGGTACATATGGTCCTTCGCATGTCGCGTCCTTTTCGTCATTCCTCTGGCATCTATTGGTATCGAAAGCGGGTTCCGGAAGCGCTCCGGTCGCTCGTCGGCAAATTGGAGGAGAAGATCTCGCTTAGAACCCGCGATCCCGCGGAGGCTAAGATCGCCCACGCACGAGTGTCGGCAGAGGTCGAGGAACGGTGGCATCGCCTTGGTCAAGGAGCGCAATCCTTATCGCACCGACAGGCAGAGGCCGTTGCAGGAGAAATCTATCGCTCGATGATATCCGAGCACCACGATGATCCGCAGAAGTCGAGCGTAGCAGCGCTGATTTTGGACCAATTCTTCGTCAAGGGGACTGCGAAGTTCTCTTTCGCTGCTGGGGATGAGAAGAAGGCAGCGGCATACACAAACGTATCGATGCGTGGCTGTCTACCCACGGCTATATTCTGACACCGGAAAGCCGGGAGTTGGTAGTGAAGGCCGTGGATAAGGCCATCCTACAGGCTCGCGAGCAACTCTATCGCATGCGTGGCGGCGACTATCGCCCTGATCCAAACGCAGGCCGATTTCCTCCTTTGGAGACCCAGACGGCGTCCGTGGCGCCAGCCGGCGAATTTCATCTGCTCAAGGTTTTCGACCGATATGCAAAAGAAGCTACCTTGGGCACGGGTACAATTAAGAAATGGCGGCCCATCATGGCGAAGATCGCTACTGAGGTGCCAGATATCCGAAATCTGACGCGAGCGTGGTGTATCGCTTGGAAGGATCGGCACGTCGCCCGTGGCATAGCGATGAAGTCGGTCAGAGAGACTTATATCGCCTCGATCAAAGCGGTGTGCGAGTGGGCCATCAGCAACGGCATATTGGATGAGAATCCAGCGTTGCGGATCAAGGTCAAAGTCCCGAAAGAAACGGGCAAGAGAGGGTACACCGACACTGGAGCTGCGAGCTGTGTGCGTATACCGGTGCTCGAGTTGGTGAAATGGCTCAGCTTCGCAAGCAGGACGTCCGCAAAGTCGATGGCGTTTGGATGCTACGCATCACGCCAGACGCTGGCACCGTAAAGGGAGGCGGCGAGCGAGAAATCGCGATCCATCCTGAGTTGGTCCGCCAAGGCTTTGTTGATTTTGCATCAAAGTCTTCGGGACCATTGTTCTGCTCGAAGAAATCACCGCGTCAGGGATCGGATCAGAATCCGACTTTTCGAAAGGTCGGCGAACGGATCGCGGCATGGGTCCGTAAGGAAGTTGGGATTACGGACAAGAATATCAGTCCCAGTCACGCATGGCGGCATCGCTTTCGCACCGTCGCGGAAGAAGTCGATATGAGAGACTCGATCCTAGACT
>JAPLPC010000173.1 GCA_026400425.1 Hyphomicrobiales bacterium
CGACTTGGCGATCTCGACGATCCCGGCGCTGGCGATGAACTGCGTCCCGATCACCGCCACCGCGACGGCCACCGCATAACTCCGTATCTTCCCTCGGTCGCCGAGCGTCCACCAGTCCCGCAACCCACTCATCAGGCAGAACCCGCTCAAAAGACCTACCGCGCCGAACAAAGCGCCGATCGCAAAACCGGTGATAACAGGTAGCGTAAACATCGACTGATCCGAGCTCAATCATAGTGAGTTATAAGCCCAGCTCTTACTGATAGACATCAGTCCGGTCCAGTCAGCCAATATCTTAGAATGGGATTCCCTTTCCTGCTCATTTTGACGAAGGCCATTCTACCAGGTGGCGTAGTTCGATGTAGATTAACTACAGACAACTTTACCTAAGCAGCGCGTCCAGAACATTCGTGGCAGGATGTCCGCTTTGCGCCGACGTTTTTGCTTTAGCTTTCGCTTGATAGGCGTCGGCGTGTTGCATGTGTTGCCGCTATCGGCCATCAGGCGCAGGAGCTGGTCGCTGTCATATTGGCTGCCACGATCGAAGTGATGCATGACCTCATTGTCGATATGACGGCCCGCCGCAGGCGGACCGTCTATCTCGTTCGACTACGGCTTGAACGTGAAGCCCGGCGCGAGCGCCACATCCGCCGGAATGGGCGGCAGATCGGCGAAGAGTTCCGGATGCTTCTTCATGACGCTGAGGATCGGGCGGGAATCGATGTTCTTGTTGACGTCGAACGTTGTCTTGAGGACACCGAGGCGCTGTAACCTGTCTTGCGCGCTCCAGAGCGCTCTGTAGTTATTCGCCGACAAGCGACGGTCCAACTGCTGGACATTGAACTCCATGGCAGCTTCAGCCACTTCCAGTTTGAGCCCGGGAATCCAACGGGTACCGATTTGAGCTGCTGCCTTGGGGTTCTTTCGCATCCACTGATCAGCCTGCGAGGTGGCCGCCAGGAATTTCTCTGTCGTCTCCAGGTTCTTTTCGACCCATGGCCGGAGCGACACGACGAAGCCGAGATACGCGATCGCATCGCCGCCACGAATAACTTCGAACGCTCCCGGAACCTCTTTCTGCGCGATGATCGGCCATGGATCCCACCCGGAAAAGGCATCGATGCCTTTGGCGAGGAGGGCTACGGTCATATCCGGTGGCGGCGTGTTGACCAATTGGACATCGTCCGGCTTCAGGCCGGCCTTCTCAAGCAGCGCTAGAATATAGAGGTGATTGATGGTGCCGAACGAAGTGGCGATCTTCTTGCCCTTGAGGCTCTTGAGATCTCCCTTGACGATGCCGGATCCTTCTCGCGCGATGACCGCCATGGTGGCATCACTGCCAGACTTGGTTGCGCTGCCGCTGAAGTTACCCAGTGCGACGAGGTCCATACCACGCAGCACCGCGCCGATCATCGGAACGCCAACCTGCAGAATCTCCGCTTCCCCTGCCTGTAGCGCGTTCAGAGCATCAACGCCCGTCGCATATGGACGGGCGATCGTGACGTCGAGTCCCTGCTTCTCGAAGTAACCGCGTTCCAATGCAACCGGAATGGCAAGCATATCGATGGCGCTCACCATGCCGACATTCAGCTTCGTCAGATTTTGTGATTTTGCAGGAACACAGCCCAGCAATACTACGGTCAAAGCCCAGAATATGCGTTTCACAATCAATCCTCCTCCTTTAATGGCCCCACGCTCGTGACCCAGTAAGGCCGGGCAACCGCATTGAGGTCCGTTCGTTTCACGCCCCTTAGTCCGATGGAATGATCGTCGGCACCGGCGATCCGTCCATACTTCTGGAACGCCAGAACGTGGAAACGTTCGGGCGTAAACGGCATACCGATCTGAATGTTGACCTTGTCAGACGTGGCAGCGGAGATCTTGGCCGGCGCCGCGATCGTCAGCCATGCCTGAAACACCAGCCAGACGGCGAGCACGCCGAGCACCACCCGCCCACGCGTCGAACGAATGATGTCCCGCGCGACGCTCATGCGGCGCGCACCATTTGAAGCACCTGCGCGGACAAGCGTTTGAAAGTCTCGTCCTCGATCAGCTCATCCCAAACGCGCGGGCGCGGCAGATCGACCTTGATCTGGTCGAGCACCCGTCCCTTTGAGAGCACCACCACGCGGTTGGCGAGAAACACCGCCTCCGCGACGTCATGCGTGATGAAGATCACCG